>JAGWWP010000022.1 GCA_018970325.1 Cyanobacteria bacterium REEB446
CATATATTCTGCTCCATGAGAGCTTTTGTTCTTCTGAAAATCGCTCAAACGAAATTAAATATCTCTATCTATCAGCAAAAATGGGGAATCGTTAGAAATTCTGTCAGGAATTTCCTTGCTATGCGTTATTTCGCGTAACTCCTGTTTAATTTATTAAAAATGGCGGAGACGAAGATATGTAAAAGCGCCAGCTTTTACAAAATAAAGGACAACCCTAGGGTTCAAGTCCCTGCGTCGACGTTATTTTAATTTATTAAAAATGGCGGAGACGAAGGGACTTGAACCCTCGACCCCCTGCGTGACAGACAGGTGCTCTAACCAACTGAGCTACGCCTCCGCGAGTCGACTTTTTAAAGAGAGATCACCTCTTACGCATCTAATGCGTTTAAAAATCCTAGCATAAAAAATCTAAATTCGTGCCAAGATTAAACTAGCTTGCGAATCAATTTCACAAATAATTTAAGATTCCTTTCTTTGCTTCTATTACTACAGGGCTTATCTTTCGCTAATATAAATGCTCAGCCACAAGGATCTTCTTCTGTATTAAAAGGACATATCTCCGTTGAAGAGAAATCTAAGCTTAAAGATGAACCTTGGCATCTAATTAGTATTGAGAGCTTTGATCCACGTTTAATTTTAAATGGTGATAGTTTAATTTTCAAAATTACGCCTGAAGTAGGAGAGATTTTTAAAATACCAGCGAGCAGCTACCTAAAAGCTTCAGTAGAAGGTGACTCTCTTGATAATAAAAATTTTCTTTTTAGAATTACCGAACTCATTTCCGAAAATGGTTCTAGCACGGCAGCTTCAGGGCTTTTTAAAATAGATACTAAAGAGCAAGATAAAAGCTTAGAAGATAAAGTCAGTGAAGATGCTTTCCTCAGAACCAGTTCTAATATGGTTCTCGGCAGCTTAAGTGGTACTTTAAAAACTTTAAAATATGGCGGCTTACCACTAATCATGCTCACTAATGGTTTTTCAGCAGTAGCTGGAGCTGGGCTAGGAGCTGTTTCTGGGATAGTTAACTCTTTTGTAGCTACTCCGCAGCCATTTTATTCAGAGCCTAGTGATTCACAGCTTAAGGTGAAATTTATTGAACCAGTAAAAACTGATCTCTATTCTTTTGGAGAGTCGACTGCTCTGCTTGCTGAGCCCGTGCTTGCTAGTGATATTAATCTTGAAGTTAAGATTACTCAGTCAAGGAAGTTTTATTCTTATAATTTTGGGGATTCAATATTTTTAGAATTAGAAATAGAAAATGCTTCCGAGAAAGACTTCGATTTACAAGATTTCATTTTAGTGAATAAAACTAACTCTCAAGAATTCTTACCAAATCCATTTTTATTGAATTTTAATTCCAAGGAACTATCTGAGGTTAACACTGATACAACTCGTACCCTAAAACTCTGCTATTCACTCGGCAAATTTTCTAATTTAGATAATTATAATTTAAGAATTTTAGATCCTGTAACTGCAAAGCATTTATACTATGTACCAATAGAAATTTAAAGAGACTGAAACATATAAAAAAATTTTTTAATAATTTAGTTTTAAGGTTTTAGAAACCTCCTTATAAAGTGTTAGAATAACTCTAGTTTATGTACACACCTACTGATTTCAAAAATGGCTTAACCTTAGAATGGAAGGGGAATTTATACCAAGTCGTCGAGTTCCTCCACGTTAAACCTGGTAAGGGAGCGGCTTTCGTTAGAACTAAATTTAGAAATTTAACGACTAAGAAAATTTTAGAAGAATCTTTTAGAATGAATGAGCAGTTTAAGCCAGCTCACGTAGAAAGGAAGGAAATGCAGTACCTTTATCAGAGTGGTGATAACTATGCTTTTATGGATATGAAGTCCTATGAACAAGTTGAGTTATCTAAAAATGATTTAGGTGATAACGTTACAGATTTCTTAAAAGAAGAAATGGTCTGCTCGATTATGTCTTGTGATGGAAAAGTCTTAAGTGCAGAACTGCCTAATTCTATTGAGCTAGTCGTCCAAGATACAGCACCGAATGAAAAAGGAAATACTTCATCTGGTGGCTCTAAACCAGCAGTTCTTGAAACTGGGGCTACTATTGATATACCTTTCTTTGTTAATATCGGGGATAAAATTCGCTTAAATCCTCAGACTAGAGAATATCAAGATAGGGTCAAGGCATAATGAAAACTATTGATAAGGCAGAAAAAAATATGAGTAATATAGAAGTTCCTTTAACAGCTATAAATCAGCTAGCTGAAATTCTTAAAAATCAAGAATTAAGCGAGATAGAGCTTGAGTTTGAAGGACAGTACCGCATTAAGGTAAAAAAAGAAATTACTGGAACTGTGTTTAACAGTGTATCTGCACCAGCAGTGCACTCCACCGCAAGTACTGTTTCTGAAACAGCTTCTGCAAAAGCTGCTGCACCCAACAAAAACCTTTTTGAAGTAAAATCACCAATGGTTGGTACTTACTATGCGTCTCCATCTCCCGATGCTGATGCGTTTATAAAAGTCGGAGATAGAGTTAAGAAAGGTGATACCCTCTGTATTATTGAAGCGATGAAACTCATGAATGAGCTTCCATCTGAGGTTTCAGGCATAGTAAAGGAGATTTCAGTCGATAATGCTCAAGCTATATCTTTTGGTGAAGTAATTATTAAAATCGAAAAAGATGCCTAAGCAGGTTTTCTCCTTAACTTCTTTCTTAAATCAGTTAAATTTATCATCTAATAAGCTTTTAGAGCAGGCCTTGACTCATAAATCTTGCTCTAAAGATGATCCTAATCTTTTAAATAATGAAAGATTAGAATTTCTTGGTGATGCTGTCTTAAAGCTGGTCTTCAGTGAATACCTATCTGATAATTTTCCAGACGAAGATGAAGGAAATTTATCTAAATTCAGAGCAAGATTAATTTCTGATGATTTACTAGCAGAACTTGCCTCGGAAATGGGCTTAGGAAAACTTTTACGCATAGGCAGAATGTTAAAAGGACAAAAGATACTGCCTGATTCTATTTATGGAAATGCCTTAGAAGCTTTAATCGCTGTTATTTATAAAGAAGCTGGTTATGATAAAGCTCGTGAATTTATTCTAAGTGCATGGGACGCCCATATAGGTAGGGCTATAACCGAGTCCATTACTCATAACTACAAAGCTCTATTAATAGAAAAAATTCAAGCTAAATACTCTAAAGCACCAGTCTTTGAAACGGTTAATACTAGCGGAGATGCCCATGAAAGGAGTTTTGAAATAGCTGTACTCTTTAATGGTGAAGAACTCAGTAGAGGCTCTGGTAAATCTAAAAAAGAAGCTGGACAAAACGCGGCTCAAGCTGCTTTAGACAGGTTATCATTTTAAGTCATGCCAGACTATGCTAACACCGACAGAGTAAAAATTCTCTCTGAAGCTCTGCCCTATATTCAAAAATTTCACTCTAAGATATTCGTCATTAAATATGGTGGTTCAGCTTTAACCAACCCTGACATAGAGAAGAGTACTATCAAAGATTTAGTACTTTTAAATAGTGTCGGCATAAAAGTCGTTCTAACTCATGGTGGCGGCCCTGAAATTAATCAAATGCTCACTAAAATAGGTAAAGAAATTAAATTTGAAAATGGTCTAAGGCACACTGATGCAGAGACTATGGAAATAGTCGAAATGGTTTTACACGGTAAGGTACAGAGGCGTATAGTAAGTTCTATCAATTGTGCGGGAGCAAGAGCCATAGGGCTTTCTGGCCGTGATGGCAGAATCATGGTAGCAGAAAGAGATTCACGTATTGCAGAAGGTAATATGGTGGGTGAAATAAAAACTACTAATCTTGCACTAATTCACGAAGTTTTTAAATTAGGTTTAATTCCAGTCATCAGCTCTATTGCACCAAATGAAGCAGGTGAAGCTTTTAATATCAATGCTGACACTATGGCCGCAGAACTTGCGATAGGACTTCAAGCCGATAAATTAATTCTCATGACAGATATACAGGGCATACTTGCAGATAAAAACGATCCTCTATCTTTAATAAAAGAAATGAATCTAGAAACAGCTAAGGGCTTAGAGTCTAAGGGAATTATTCAAGGCGGCATGATTCCAAAGACTGACTGCTGCATTAAGGCTATAGAGCATGGAGTTAAAGAGGCAATTATTCTGAATGGATTGAAAGAGCATAGTTTGCTTTTAGAGACCTTTACTAATGAGGGATCTGGGACTTTGATTAAAAATTGATTTATCTCAACTCAAAAACCAAAGCTTTAACTTCTTTTATATAATCTTGCGCGAAATCCTTACGCCCATGCATATCACTATTAGCGGAACTAATAGCTTGATTTAAAAGATTCAGTAATTCTGTTTTGCGAAACTGTAATTCATTTGCTAGAGCAGAGTGTTTCACCCCAACTATTAATTTCATATCTTTAGTCACTCTATGAGCGAAGGTTCTCTTCTTAATGGAATCTGGCATTTCTAATTCTTGCCAAAGCTGAAAAATAGAATAATGTCTCTGCTTATCAATATTGCGTGCAACACTATCAAAAAGTTTTTTAATCGGTAAAAGATCTTCTTGTTTAGCTCTTTGCATATTCGACTAAGGCTCCAGCTTTAATATTTATAATTTGAGCATTTTCGCTCCATTTTTGCAAATGCCTACCTAGATGGGTCGTAGTAATTATGACCTGTGTATCATCTGAAATGGCTTCTAGTAAATGATCTTGCCTTGCTTCATCTAATTCCGCGAGGACATCATCTAATAAAAGAATAGGCTGTAAGCCATGTTCCTCTTTTAGTAACTCTATTTCCGTAAGTTTAACTGCTAGCACTATACTTCTCTTTTCTCCTTGGCTTGCAAAATCACTAGCTAACTGTTCTTTAAGCATAAAATTAATATCATCTCGCTGTGGTCCATGACTAGTACAGGCTCTAATAAAATCTAATTTATGATCTGCTTTTAAATCTTCAGGGCTTAGCACTTTACCTAAGTATTCTAATCTTAATGAAAGTGCCTCTCCTGCGATATCTTGGTAATATTTTTCTACCAAAGGGCTAATTTTAGTGACCAGTTCATACCTATATTTAGTAAGCTCATTTGCAGCATTTATAAACAGTTCATCCCATATCGAAAGCTGTTCTTGGAAAGCTAAGGGGAGATTACTATAAAAAAAATCTTTCTCTAGGCATGACTTAATGAAGCTATTACGCTGACTTAAGGTTTTCTCAAATTTAGTTAATATCTCACCATAAGGTAAATAAAGCTGTTCGAGGATAGTATCTAACCAATCTCGACGAGAACTCGGGCTGCCAGAGACTATATTCAAATCATCTACCATAAAGGATACAGAATAAAGTTTATGATTAATATCTTTAGGCTTCATATTAACTTCATTAATTTTCAGAGTCCTTCTACCAGAACGCCTTATCATCATCGCTATATTTAAATCATTAGCATTTTCACGTAAAATCTTGGCGTGTATAACAGCATTCTCAGCATTGAAATTGACGAGCAGAGCATCTTTACCAGCTCTTTTTGATTTACCCGTACTGAATATCTGCACGACTTCTAATAAATTAGTTTTGCCTTGCGAATTATCACCAAGAATAATTAGCTTAGGGCGCTCAATATTTAAAAAGAGTTCCTGATAATTTCTAAAATTTATTAAATTTATAGTTTTCAAAAACATAAAATCGAAAGGTCGAGAATTTTATAAGTATAGCGGGATTTTTTTAGTATATGATTATTCTAGCTAGTGAACTTGCGATTAAAAGATCTTTTTAAAAAATTTTTTTTGCTATTTGTTTTAGTAAATCTTTTTAGCTTAGGAGTCGAAGCCAAAAAGAAGCCTGAAGAATCTCTCAAAAGAAAAGATAAAAAAAATAGCGAAGTTAAACTCGTAGAAGTTAATCCAGATGGCTCTGATAAGGATTCTAATTTAAGCCCTGATTCGACAATAAGTCCGATAAATAGCTCACTCAATGAAGAAGTACTGGAAGAAGTCGGGAATCATCCAGAGAATGAAACATTCGTAGAAATAATCGCAGATGAACTACGCTATAACGAAACTCAAGATTTTTACGAAGCAGTTGGAGAGGCTATCGCCACTTTCCCTGAGAAAAATATAATAGTCACTGCTGATCAAATGAATTTTGATGGGCTAAAAAAACTTTTAATCGCAGAGGGAAATGTAAAAGTTACCCAGAATGATACTACTGCCTTCGGTGAGTATGTAGTCTTTCATACTGATACAAAAACCTATAGCATGGAAGAACCGAAAATATTCAGCCCAGGGATACGCCTTAAAGCCCGCAGCAGTACTTCTGATTTCGAAGAAAGAAAAAAGCCAGATGAAAAAGATAAAGTTACGGTAAATTTTAAAGATGGTTTTATCGCTTTAGATAAACCAGTCGGTGTTTACTTTTCAGGGAATCACGAATGGACCAGATATACTCGTGAGCGTAAACTCTACTATCAGAACCGTGAACTCAGATGGAAGGATATTCCACCTTTACAGAGCGATATTAAATATAGCGCGAAACGCATTACCTACGATCAAAACAAAAGAATGAACAACCTGAAAATTCAGGGTGCAAGACTTTGGCTTAATGATAAACTGAGCATCCCTTCTCCAATAGAACTCACTACTAGCGTAGGAGAGGCTGCAAACACAAGATTCAGGGGACCAGTTTTAGGTCAGCAGGAGCGAATTGGTGGCTTTGCTGTTGGTCCTAGATTCTTCAAATCTTATAAAAACTCCACTTTTGCACTAGCCCCTATAGTCCAAATCGGTAATGATGGTGGCTTCGGAGCAGGTTCTATAGTCAGCTACAATACACCAGGAGACACTACCGCACTGATGGCAGGATATGGCTCTCTATATAATCGTTTCATATTAAATGCTCACCAAGAACTACCATATAACTTTGAAGCAAATGCACTGGTTAATCAGTTCAACCGTAATCTCTTATTTGGTTCGAGCCAAGTCGGTCAAAATTACGAAATAGCTCACAAATTCAGACTTAAAACCGAATGGTTCGATAGACGTGGCATACAGTTTAGAACTATTATGGGATATGCTGCTGATAATTTAGATCTGTTTACAGCAAGGAATAAACAACTTCTTTTTCAAGCAAGAAGGGACAGAGGCGACAATAGCACTGATGAGCATAGCGGTTTTAGATTTGAAGAAAATATATCTTTCTATACAAAGCCCCTATATCGAGTTGGTAATGAAGCCTATAATCTAACTCTAAGATTCAGAGAAGCTGGTTCATTGGCTTTTTATGGTACTGGCGATTCCTATCTTGTTAATCGTATAGGTCCAGCTATAGAAGCGACTTTTGATAGGCTTAGCTTTGAGGTAGATTATTTATATGCTTTAATAAGCGGTGAATCACCATTTGTCTTTGACCAGTTCATAGATGGCTCTAGTGCAATAGTCTTTGACGGTGATTTAGCAATTAATAAGTGGCTTTCAGTCGGAACTTTCGTGAATTTTAATATAGATGATAGTGAGATTACAAGAAATCAGATAAGAGCTGAGGTTGGACCACCTGATTTCAAATTCAGAGCTAGCTATGACACCGTGAGAAATCAAGTAGGTTTCGGCGTTAACATGATATTCGG
Organism: Cyanobacteria bacterium REEB446; assembly: GCA_018970325.1. GTDB lineage: Bacteria > Cyanobacteriota > Vampirovibrionia > LMEP-6097 > LMEP-6097 > LMEP-6097. The sequence continues at coordinate 7,600 of JAGWWP010000022.1, forward strand.
CGAACCTATTCGCTATGAACAGCTCAAAGTAAACCTCTAAATAACACTCAGCTCTGTGGATTTGGAAACCCAAGCCCCACAAGGTTTTCAACCTAGTGACTTATCTTGAAATTAATATTTTCTCATGAATTAATGAGATCTTAACTTGATATTAATTTTGTTTGTCTCTAATGAGTTCATACATGAAAGAAAGGACTCTAAAACTTAGCCTTGATAGCATTCTTGCTCTTGACACTCGCAATGAGAAAAAATCATTTTTTGATGAAGTTTCTTCAAGTTCAGCTAAAGTAGAAACTTATGGTGATAATGTAGATTTTAATTTAACTCGAATTAATCAAGTAATTCCGAGGCCTAGTCCAGATAATTTCATTGAACCCTGGATTGATGTATCCAAAGAGAAAAAAGCAAAAATGATTTCTGAATACTTCAAGAAGAATCCTTTTGCACATTTAAAAAATTTCCCAAAAGCAAAGAAAATCTTTTTAGATTTTTTTGATAGCGTTGAGAATATTGCCCAAGATGTTGAGTTTTTACGGGAAGAATTAGATAAATCTACGGCAAATAGCGATCAATACGGCAAAGTTATCATTAACTTCTTTTGCGATAAAGACAATTCAGCTAAGTTTAAATTACAATTTTTCAGACCAATGATGGAGGAAATAAAACAGTTTTTTGTTTTCGATTTAAGCAAGTCCCAAGATAGTCACGAAAGCTTCCAGACTGTTACTCAGAACGAAAAGTCTAAAAAATTAATCATCAATCGATCGCTAAAAAATACTAATAAAGCGATTAGAAATTCACTAAAATCCATAGCTTTTGATGCAGAGATTTGGAAAGGCTTTATCCAAGACAAGATACTGCCAGATCAATACGACATGGTCATGGACTGTCTTGAAAGAAATCATATTAACTTCGAGGATTTCGTTAAATTAGTTAACAGTAGAGACAATAAATACCTAAAATTTTTACACAAAGACTTCTTGAAAAATATTTCTATTAGAACCAATAGTAAAGATACTAGTTTTATTAACTTTAAAACAGAGTCTAATCAACAGATTGAGCTTAAGTTAAATAAATATGCTTTAAGTTTACAGCTTTCCTAGCTATAATCAAGCATTAATGCAGGCTGGTTTAAAACGAACATTTGCTGAAATATCGCAAATATTGGAACTTATCGCTAAGGTTGTTTTAAATTTTTTTAAAACCCTGCAATATCTTTTTAAAAGCAAAATTTTCCTGCCTAACTTAATTAGTTATGGCGCAAGATTTACTAGCTCCGTAACCTTACCGACCATAGTAATTGCTATAGCACTTGGTGTAGTAATCGGTGTACAGCTAGGACCCCAATTTGTTAGTAAAGGCGTAGGTTCTAAACTTGGCATACTTGCACTTTTAACAATGAGCCGCGAACTGGTACCTATTATGGGTGGTTTCATGATAGCAACACAATATGGGACAGCTATTACTGCTGAAATTGCAAATATGCAAATCACAGAACAGCTAGATGCACTGAAAATTTTAAAAATTAATCCTATTTATTATTTAGTTTTACCTGCGATGCTGGCTGGATTAGTTTTAGCACCGTTGGTGTTTTGGCTTGCCGTCATATTGGGAACCTATAGTACCTTCCTTACAGTATGGATTAATGAGGGACTAGTCTGGAGCAGCTTTCAATCAGGCATAATGAGTTTTTTTCATATAAGCGATATGCTGATTTGCTTAGTAAAAGCCTGTTTATTTACAGTTCTTATCGTTATTATATCTGCGACTATCGGAATGAATGTCAGGAAAGGCGGAGCAAGAGAAGTAGGAACCGCCACTACGACCACAGTTATAGCTGGTTTTATTACAGTTATAATCTGTGATTTAATCTGCACTATGGTTTATCTTGAATAATTTAGAACTTATAAATAAATACTCTGATGATTTTCAAAAGCTTTATAAGCTTTACTCTGACTTTGTTTTACACACAAACATTTCTGCTATTACCAGCAAGGAAGATGTTTATCGTAAACACTTTGAAGACTCACTCATTACTTATCCCTTCATTGCAGCCCAATTGAAAGTCCTAGACAGCTGCCTAGAAAAAAATCATGAGAACAGCACAGAAAATGAGGCGACAAAATCACCCCTAAAAATCATTGATATCGGTACTGGCGGCGGTTTTCCGACATTACCATTAGCTTTAGTTGCAGACCGAGAACAATTAAATCTTCACTTTACAGCTTTAGATTCTACAGCTAAAAAACTTAAATTTATTGAAATAGTAAAAGAAGACTTAGTTTTAAAGAATTTAAATACCCTCGCTGCTAGAGCCGAAGAAATCGCAGAAAATAAAAGAGAATATTATGATATCGCTCTATGCCGTTCGGTAGCAAGCTTACCAATAATTTTAGAGATCTGCACCCCACTAATCAAACTTGGAGGCTATTTCCTTGCCTACAAGCAGTGTGGAACAGAGTCAGAGAGAGCAGCTTCAGCCATGCAAGAATTAGGAGTTGAGCTAATGAACAGAATTATTTATTTTAATAACGAGAGAGAAATACTAGTTTTTAAGAAAAGTCAGAGTACGAAAAAGGTTTACCCACGCAGTTATTCACTGATTAAAAAATCACCATTATGAGATAAATTATGACTCAATATTTTAGCCCCATTCACCATATTTAAAATATAATTAAAACATGGCTAAAAACACTCTTCTCTCCAATGCAAAAATTATTAACGAAGGGGAAATTTATTCAGGAGAAATTATTCTCGAAGGAGATTTAATTAAAAGCATCATCAGGCACGACTCCAAGGATTATCAAGAGTTCCGCAATCATGCAATGAAAGACCAAATGGAAATTCATGATTTGAAATTTAAATATGTGATGCCCGGAATGATAGATGGGCAGGTACATTTCAGGGAACCCGGTCTTACCCATAAAGGTGATTTAGAAACTGAATCGAGGGCGGCTGTGGCTGGCGGTATCACTTCATTTATGGAAATGCCCAATACGCACCCACGAGCTCTTACACAGGAGCTTTTAGCTGAAAAGTTTGAGCTAGCTAGCCAAAAATCACACGCCAATTACTCTTTCTACATGGGCACATCAAATGACAATCTGGCAGAGGTTTTAAAGACAGACCCTAAAACTGTGTGTGGCGTTAAAATATTTATGGGAGCCTCTACTGGAAACATGCTGGTAGATAACGACAAAACTTTAAATGATGTTTTTTCTCAAAGCCCAATGTTAATAGCAACTCACTGCGAAGATGAAGCAACTATTAATGCAAATGCCAAAAAGTTTATAGAGTTGCACGGTGAAGATCTCTCCGTGGATTATCATCCATTAATCCGTAATCATGAAGCCTGTTTTCGTTCGTCCGAAAAAGCTGTTAATTTAGCTAAAAAATATGGCACTCGCCTTCATGTGCTACATCTCACGACCGCAGATGAATTAAAGCTATTTGATAATAAGTTGCCGATTCGAGAAAAAAGAATAACAGCAGAAGTTTGCTGCCACCATCTCTGGTTTTCCGATGAGGATTATGAATCTAAAGGTGCTTTAATTAAATGGAACCCTGCCGTTAAAACGAAAGGGGACAGAGAAGCTTTACAGAAAGCTGTCAGAGAAGATGTCTTAGACATAATAGCTACAGATCACTCACCACACACATTAGAAGAGAAAAATAATCCTTACTTCAAATCTCCGGCTGGAGCACCGATGGTACAACATGCTTTAAATGTATTATTTGAGCTGCACGTACAAGGAAAATTAAGCCTTGAAAAAATAGTAGAGAAAGTCGCTCACAGTCCAGCTCATTGCTTTCAAGTGGAGAATCGAGGCTTTATTAGAAAGGGTTACAAAGCAGATTTAACCATATTCAGCTTAGATAAATCAGAAAGAGCGCCGAGTTGGACTGTAGATAAATCTAATATTCTCTATAAATGTGGTTGGTCGCCACTTGAAGGAACTAAATTTCACTCTAAAATTCACCAGACTTTTATTAATGGAGTTTTGGTTTATGATAACGGTGTATTTAATGAGGATTTCAGGGGCGAAAGATTAACTTTCGCAAGATAGACTAAACTTTTGGGGAAAAATGACCCCTTATAATTTTTATTCCTACTAGATAAATTTAATAAAGGACTTCGGAATTAAGACTGAGTCCTCTATTAAAACAAGGAGTAAAATTAAATGTTCAAGCACGATACAGAAAATCTTCCACGCATTACCTTTAAAGGAAAGAGACTTACTGAAAAGCAGATCGCAGTTCTGGAGTTTTTAGCACAGGGACAGACAAATACAGAAATAGCCGAAAATCTTTTCCTCTCTGTAAGAACCGTCGAATCACACATCTCTAGAATTAGAGGTATTATCAGCGAACATATGCCACAGTCACAGAGAATAAGTGATAGACAGTTAGTTTTATTCGCGAAAGATCTAATCGATGGCTTTAAAATTTTCGACATGCTGAAAAGCAGCATGAATGAAGGCTTTGAGCTGTCAGAATTTAAAACTTATCAGAAAACAGTAAGCCTGAATAACGACAGATATTATATGCAATGAGGATCATGAGGACGACGAAAACGCAGAAATTGAAGTTTGGGAGCAGCCCCAGAGACCGCTGCACAACGCGCAGTTTCAAGGCTGAGGAGGACGAATGACCGCAATGTATCAAGCATACATGAGGATCATGAGGACGACGAAAACGCAGAAAATGGAGTTGTGCAGCGGTCTCTGTTACATTTTCTCTGGTGCAGAGATCGCAAGTATACTAAGAGCATTCTTTATAACTATCTTAGAAGCTGCAACAAGAGATAGCCTAGCCTTCATAACCTCTTCATTCTCGCCTATAATACGGTTTTCATTATAAAACTGATGAAATAAGCTAGCTAAATTCTTTAAGTAGACTGAGATTTTATAAGGTGCTCTAATGTCAGCAGCATCTATAACAAGCTTAGGTAACTCAATAAGTTCTAGAACTAAACTTCTGATAGTTTTTAACTGCTCTTCACTATGATATTCATCAGAAAAGAGTTTTTTAAAATTCGCAGAAAACGTTTTAAAGTCTTCATTTAGTAAGCGTTCTAACTCATCTACTTCAAAGATAGCAGCTTCTTCGGTATTATCAACTATATTGATACGAGGGCTTACTAAATTGCGAAATATACTTGCCGAGCGGGCATGTGCGTACTGTATGTAATAAACTGGATTATCTTTATCATGCTTCTGAGCTAAAGCTAAATCAAAAACCATACGATTATTAGCTTGACTATCCACAAGAAAGAATCTCAGAGCGTCTTTACCGACTTCAGCTAAAAGATCATCAACGTTAACTATAGTGCCTTTACGCTTAGACATTTTTTTCTCTACACCATCTTCCTTAACAGAAACCAATTGAATAAAAATCAGCTCTAGTTGATCAGGATTGTAGCCAATAGCTTGAATTGCCCCGCGAATACCAAGCTCTTGACCATGATGATCACTGCCCCAAACATTAATTAACTTATCAAAGCCTCTATCAAATTTATCTTTATGATATGCGATATCACCCGCTAAATAAGTGAACACGCCTTGAGATTTTCTAAGGACTCTATCTCGCTCATCACCAAAGGATTTTGCTCTAAACCATAGAGCCGAATCTTCTTCATATACAGCAGAAACTTCATGCTCAGAATCTTCTTGTTTTACTTTTGCTGCTTTCAGTGTCTCACAGATCAACTCAATTTTATTTTTATCATTAATTTTCACTTGATGTAGATTCTCGTTCTCCGAGTACCACGTATCGAAATGAACTTCTATGTCAGCTAAAACTTTCTTCTGTAAATCAAGGAAAAGACTTTTTGCGAGCTTACCTGCGATCTCTTTTGCTTGATCAGTAGCAAGAGAAACAGCATCCAGATGACCTTCTAGCTTAGATTTATAGATCTCTGGCTTTAAAACATCTAGCATAGAATCTAGTGGGTAAGTATCCTCTGGATAATTTTCCTTAGTGATGTGACCTTCTTGAATTTGAATTGCAGCTTGAGCGGAAAGAGAGAGCTTTTCGATCTGCACGCCAGCGTCATTAATATAAAATTCACTAGATACATCATAGCCAGCCCAATCAAGTAATCTTGCAAGAGAATTACCAAGAACCGCTTGCCTACCATGACCTAAATGTAAATTACCAGTAGGGTTCGCCGAAACATATTCTACAAGAAAACGATGCGGCTCCATATCAGCCCGAGCTTCTTTAGATAAACGCCCATAATTATCTTTCTCTTGATGAATCTCTACTAGAGCAGATTCTAAAAAATCCCAGTTCAAACGAATATTAATAAACCCTGGACCAGCTATAGAGATATCACCGATAGCAATGACATCTAAATGTTTTACTATATTTTGAGCGATTTTCACTGGTGCGAGTTTAGCTTCACGAGAAAGTTTCAGAGCTATATTCACAGCAATATCGCCGTGATCAGGGTTTTTACACCTCTCCACATCTATGTAGCCAGAAAAGCTTTTCAGCTCACCTAAATCAGACACTGAAATAGCCTTATCTATAGCTATTTGAAATAAATTACGAATCTTGCTGCTTAACATTATGATCTTCTAATTTTTGAGCGAGAATACTAATCGGATTCACGAAAGATTTCAGAGGTTGATTAAGGGCCATAGATAATGGACTGAAATAATCATCCATATAATTTATGGCTATTTGATCAACAAACCGAGACCCTCTCGCAAAAGATAATAACCCCGCACTCAAGGCTCTAATAATAGCAGAGTGATCAGCTTCTTTATGCCTCTTCTTCGCATAAGCAAAGACTTCAGAAAAATTATTATTCTTTAAAAGCATGTAACTAAAGTTCGGTGATTCGGAAACACTTAGATCAACAACAAAGAGTGGTTTATTCTGCTCAAACTCTGGTATATGCGTTAAGAGATCCAAGTCATTAATTAAAATTATAAAATCAGAATTACTTGAATCTGTTTCAGCGATATCTAAGTGATGCAACATTGATTTAAGATCTAACTGAATTTCTGAATTGAGTTTCCTTGAGTTAGACACTATATTTGCCTTAAGATTTTTGAGTTTATAGTCAGAGATAATATCTTTAGTTAAAAAAAACAAAGCACTAGTTAAACAAGAAGGTGATATTGAACAAATGTTTTGTGCATGATGGTCTTTAATAACTTTATTTAAATAAATTTCCTCTGCTACATCAAAGCCAAATTCTTCAATCAATGGACTATACTGACGATTACTTGCGAAAATAATGCGATTAAAATACATATGATTTTTAATAATATGTAGATAAAGAGACAGATTGGTTTCACGACGTGCCTTAAACTCTGCTAATTTATCTACATCTAATTTATCTTCAAATTTATGCCATTCGTCCAATGCTTTAATATCAGCACCTTTAGAAGCAGTATATTTATGACTGTAATAGGACCAATAAAATAAATCCTCATCCACAGTGGATTTAATATCTACTAAATTAATTCGCAAAATCCTATGCTGTTTTTCTTTATTTGCCTTAGCATCTATCTCACTTAAAATTTTCAGTAACTCATTTACTTTAAACATTAAATCCTGAATTGGATAAGGATGATTGGCTTGATTCAATTTCAGATTACTTGAAAACAACAATGTGTCCAAATCAATATAAATATTTTTAGCACCCTTCAAGTTAGTTGTTTGAGGCAATTGCAAACATTCTAGATAAGAGTCAAATTCTTTTTTTTGAAAATTGGTATAATACATTCATTAATTTAAGTTATAGTTCTTAGTATAGAGATAAGGATATCTCATTTGTGTTCCAATGCCTAGTATAGCCACTAGCTCCGACATCGAAGTTAAAGCAGCGTCTATTTATCTAGACGATTATTCCGTTCCAGCTAATAATAATTTTCTTTTTTGCTATAAAATTGAAATCCAAAATAAAAGTCCAGTAGAAGTTCAATTGCTAAATAGATACTGGCTCATTATTGATTCTAATTCAGATAAGTCCGAAGTTTCTGGAGAAGGTGTCGTAGGAAAGAAACCAACTATCGCTCCTGGAGAGACTCATATGTATTTTAGTTTTTCAAACCTTAAAACTAATTTTGGAACGATGGAAGGTAGTTACGGCTTTATCGACCAAGAAGGCAATAGCTTCAATGTCGAGATTCCAAGATTTTACCTATCTATAAATCTCAATGAATTTCCAAAGAACCGCTTCAATAAAGGTCAAATACTTAAACATCAAGAAGAAAATTATTATGGATTAGTTGTCGACTTTGACATGTACTTTCTAAGCAATGCCGACTTAGATACAACTAAATTTGATAAGAGTTTTGGAAACAAGCCTTGGTACTATGTTTTAGTTCATGATACCGATTTAATGCTTTACGTACCTGAAGATTTAATGCTTCAGACAGAAGGTGATTTTACTATCAACCATCCTTTAGTCGATGTTTTTTTTGATAAAAAAAATGGACATTATGCGAGGAAAGCTAATTCAGATGAATAAACTCGTCATTAAATATTTTTTTGCTATTATAAGACCATGATCAAATCCGTCGTACTTGCAGCAGGCAAAGGCTCTAGACTAAAATCTAACAATGCTAAAGTCTTACACCGAATATTCGACAAGCCGATCTTAGCTTGGGTTTTAGACTCACTTGCAGAAGTTGACCAAGATGAAATCATAGTGGTTTGCGGTCACCAAGCTGAAAAAGTAAGAAGTTTTTTACATGCATATCCAGTTACAGTTGTAGATCAAACGGTACAAATGGGTACAGGCCATGCACTTATGTGTGTTCAAGATGAGCTTGATGACTTTGAAGGAACTATTTTAGTGGTAAATGGTGACTCCCCCCTAATCCGTTCAGAGACACTAAATGACATGCTTAATTATCATGAACAGAGAGAACATCAGCTGACTCTACTAACAAGTCTGGTGAACTGTGCCGATGGCTACGGACGCATAGTGAGAAGAAATAATACGATAATTGGCATCAAAGAAGATAAAGATTGTTCCGAAGCAGAAAAAACGATCAAAGAGGTTAATGCTGGTGTCTACTGTTTCGAGTGGCAATTTATCAAAGAAGGCTTAAGTAAACTTAAAAGCAATAATGCCCAAGAGGAATTTTATTTAACTGATTTAGTGGCTTGGGCTTACAGTCAAGGTCTTAGCATCGGTAATTTCATTTTACAAAACCCTAATGAAGCTTTAGGCATTAATAGTCGCACTGACCTAGCAGCAGTTTCAAAATTAAAAAATCAAGAAGCACTAGAGGCTCTTATGGATGCAGGTGTGACAATTATAGATACTAACAGTACAGTCATTAGCCCAGAAGTAGATATTGGTCCAGACACCGTTATATACCCTGGTACTTACATACATCGTCGTGTCACGATAGGCTCAAACTGCTCTATTGGTCCTAATACTTCGATATTCGGACCAGCTGAAATAGGCTCTCATAGCACTGTAATTCAGTCTCACATCAACAGAAGCTCCATTGGTGAACACTGCAATATCGGTCCTTTTGCACACATTAGAGATGGCAGCGATGTCTACAATAAAGCACGCGTAGGATGTTTTGTTGAAGTAAAAAACAGCACCATGGGTGAAGCCTCTTCAGCAGCTCACTTGAGCTATCTTGGGGATGCTCAGATCAAGTCTAATGTAAATATAGGAGCGGGTACTATTACGGCTAACTACAATTCCTTTACTGGTGAAAAATCCACCACTGTCATCTGCCAAGGAGCTAGTACTGGAGCGAACTCCGTCCTGGTAGCTCCGATAACCATACATGAAGGAGCCTCTGTAGCAGCAGGTTCCGTCGTAACCCAAGACATACCAGCTCAAATGCTAGGTATCGCAAGGCCTCGACAAGAAATTAGAGGTTTACCAGTAGCGAAAAAAGTGAGCTGATAATGTTTAATGAGACTGCTCGAAAACTTCCATTTCTGCGTTTCTGTGAACAGTCCATTTGTCGATTGCTCTATCTTCTTCTAATTTTAGTTTTTATACAGACATCGGTTCAAGCCGACGTTATCTCTGTTAAAAGAAATAAGAGCATCGAACTTAAAAATGGACAGATGAATATGCTGTTCAAAATTGACTTTCGTGAATTCGATAAAGATAGAATTCTAGAATTTCGCTTTTATGATCAGCCTTTTGTAAACATCACCGTCCTTCATGATCCAGGAAAAAATAATCCTAAGTTTACGAGCTTCTCTTCCAAAATAATCAGTCTTGATAAAAATCAAATCGCTGCTGTAAGCAAGATTCATGACCAATTAAAGGTTTTAAAATTTAAAAACACCTTCCCTTGGAAAGAAAGTTTTAATAAACGCGGCGATATTTATTACATCCACAGCCTGCAAGAGTATCTCCCAGTAACCGATTCAGCATCTAAATTAATTTCAGTGCCACAAGTTTTCATTTTTTATAAAGGCTTTAAAGATGAGTATCCTACGGTTTATGCAGAAATTGTAAATTTAATAGACAGTTTGCAATAAACCACTAGCAATCCATTGCAGAATTGGTTCTTAAAGATTTCTCAATAAGACGAAAATCTCTCTACTACTTTCAGGTTTTGCAAACATATGCAGTTTTTTCTTCATTTCTGATATTTTCTCAGGATTCTTAGCTAGATTAAAAATTAACTCAGCGATCTCCCTTTGTTGAGTCCGATCCACAGCTCCATTCTCTACATCTCGTGCCGTGTCCTCATCAGGCAAGGCATCTTGGCGAATCATGAAACCACAACCAGCCTTAACTAAAGCCTCTGCATTTTTAGTCTGATGATCATGAGCAGCCCAAGGTAAAGGAATTAATATTGGTACTATCAGCGACACTGCCATTTCAGCACAAGTCATAGCACCAGCCCTGCAAATAGCTATATCAACGGTTTTAGAAATATTTGCCATCTCATGGGTATAACTTAAAACCTTATAGTTAGAGTATTTATTCGGCTCACCATTTAAATATTTACTTACATGCTCATCAAAAAGCTTAGAACCTGTAATGTGAATAATAGATATTCTTTTACCTTCAAGAGCTAATCTCTGATTAAAATCTTCAAAATCTTTAAGTAAAGCACCAATACTGTCATTAACAAACTGAGAGCCCTGACTGCCACCTGTTACTAACACCCTCAAATCAGCCCCATCGGTGGATACTTCCCAATCTCCAATTTCTGCGTTTTCGCCATCCTCTACCTTCTCGCCGTCCCTATAAATATTAATAAAGTCCTGCGACACTGGATTACCAGTGTAACGATATTTATCATTAAAATTTATATTTATCGGGAAGCCTAAGCTCACACGACTCGCAAATATTTTAAATAATTTATTTACCAATCCAAAATTACTATCAAGATTATGAATTAGGAACTTTGTTTTCGTTGTCACACAGGCAAGAAACACTGGCGCTGCCACGTAACCACCCGTACCCATCACTACGTCAATTTTATTTTCTCTCAGGTAGTTCACAGAGCATTTATAAGCTTTAAAAAAAATACCAAACCATTCTAAGTTTTCTTTAAAAGAATTATTTCGAGATGGCAGCTTTGGAGCATTAATAGGAAGAAACTGGATATATTCTTTCCTTAGGCACAGCTCCTGCTCAAGCTTCCCTTCACCACCAATATAGTAAAGAAAGTTTTTTTCAGCCCCAGCTCGATTACTTTCATCTTCAAATAGCTCAGCTACAGCAAGACATGGATAAATATGTCCTCCAGTGCCTCCTCCCGTAAACGCAACTCGCACAAGAATATCCTCTATCAACAAGAGCTAAAAGCCTGTCAATAATTACTAAAAACATGATAGCAGCTAAAATTAAACATTTTAAGCTTAGCTTATTTTTTTTATGAGATAATGTTGTTATAAGTATGACAAATCGAGTTTCAAGCGAAAAGATAAATTGGGGTAATACAATTTATCTAATAATCAGTCCTATCATTTCAGCTTTAGCCGTCAGCTACTGGTTCTACAAAGGATGGTTTAACTGGGAGACTGTCGCCTTATTCGTAGTCTTAACTTCACTAATAGAAATTAGCATTACCGCTGGCTATCATCGATTGTTTTCACACAGAACTTATAAGGCAAATCCGATTGTTAGCATATTCTTTTTATTTTTCGGGGCTGGAGCTCTTCAGAGTTCTGCTCTTTTATGGTCACTAGACCACAGAGTTCATCATCAATTCGTCGACCACAAAGATAAAGATCCTTACAGCATCAGCAGAGGGTTTATGTGGGCTCATATTACTTGGCTATTTTATAAATTTGATGATCAGGTTAAGGATATTAAACCCGCTGATCTTTATCAAGATAAATTGGTTGTTTTCCAAGATAAATATTGGGGATACATCGCAGTCTTGTCTGGATTTGTTTTACCTACGTTAATTGCACATTTTGCCTGGGGTGATATTTTTGGTGGTTTTTTTGTAGCTGGTGTATTCAGGTCAGTAGTTAATCACCACGCTACTTTCCTAATTAATTCTGTTTCACATTGTATTGGAAAACAAACTTACTCTGACTCTCATAGTGCAAGAGATAATTGGTTTACAGCCTTACTAACTTTTGGAGAAGGTTATCATAATTTTCACCACGAATTTCCTTCTGATTACAGAAACGGCGTAAGATTTTACCAGTACGACCCTAGTAAATGGCTTATCTACAGCCTATCTTTAATAGGTTGGACTTATGATCTAAAAAGAGTTAGCCATAATCTTATTGAAAGAAAACGCTCTGCTATGACGAAGAAAAGAGCAGCTCTGCAGTTAAAACCTGCTCAACCAGATAATCTCCAACTACAACCTGCATGTTAAGTCCTGAAGAAAAGACGGAACTCACTCATTTTTTAAATCGCCTTCAAGGCAAAGAAGTCAGAGTAGAACTTAGCTCTAGGTTCAATGTTGGCTACAGAATATCCTTCGCTGTTAAAGTCGAAGCCTTAGGTGGAAAAACCTATAGTTTCGTAAGCGATAGCGGCAACGCCTCTGTGTTTATAGATCCGGGGGAAGCAGAAGCTTTCAGTGCTGATAGCAGCTCAATTAGCTTAGTTTATGGTGATGATCTCATAACAATTCGTTATGGGAGAATTCGATAAAAAATGCTAGAATTATAAAACACCGTGGTAATGACAGCTCCAGATACAAAGAATAATTATTCTGCTCAGAATATTGAAGTTTTAGAAGGACTAGAAGCCGTTCGAAAACGTCCAGGGATGTATATAGGTGGTACTGACCATAAAGCATTACATCACTGCGTCTATGAAATAGTTAATAACTCAGTAGATGAAGCTTTAGCTGGCTACTGCGACACTATAGAAGTTTTTGTTTACCCTGATGGCTCACTATCAGTAGAAGATAATGGTAGAGGTATTCCTACTGACATAGTGGCTAAGACTGGTCTCTCTGGTGTAGAAACCGTTTTCACAGTACTTCACGCTGGTGGTAAATTTGGTGGCGATAATTCTAGTTATAAAGTATCTGGTGGCTTGCATGGTGTTGGAGCGAGTTGCGTAAATGCGGTCTCAGAAAAGCTTCAAGTTGAAGTTTATCGTAATGGTGTTATTAATTTTGTTGAATTTAGAGGCAGATCTGAAAATGGTCTTAAAGTGGGTGATCCAGTCGAACCGATAAAAGTCACTGGAACCACTGACAGAAGAGGTACTAAAGTTAGATTCTGGCCAGATAAAGATATTTTTGTCGAAACTAATTCCAGTGGTCTTAGTTTCACTCCAGAGTTTAATAGAGAAACCTTAGCTAAGACTTTTAGAGAAATGACTTTCCTTAATAAAGGACTGAGAATCACTTTTACAGATCTAAGACTAGCTGAAGATGACGAGAGAAGAACACAGATCTATCATAATCCTGAAGGTCTGATTAGCTATGTTAGGTATTTAAATGAACCTAAGCATCCGCTTCATAAAGAAATTTTTGACTGCCATGCTTCTGCTAACGAAGTAGAGGTAGAAGTCGCTCTTCAGTACACCGATAGTTATCACGAGACTATTTTAACTTTTGCAAATAACATAAACAACCCAGATGGTGGTACTCACATGACTGGCTTTAAGAACGTTATGACAAGAGTCCTTAACGACTATGCACGTAAGGTATCCATGATCAAAGAGAAAGAGGAAAATCTTACTGGTGACGATATTCGTGAAGGCATCACTGCTATTATCTCGGTTAAAGTAAGAGATCCTCAATTCGAGTCTCAGACTAAAGTTAAACTACTGAATAACGAAGTAGTCTCAGCTGTTCAGACCGTACTTGGAGACGCACTAGAAGACTGGTTCGACAAAAACCCTAAAGATGCTAAAGCGATAGTAAATAAATCTTTAATGGCTCGCAAGGCAAGAGAAGCTGCTAAAAAAGCTAGGAATGCCGTAAGAAGACAATCTGCACTAGAAGGTAGCACTGGTATTCCAGGAAAGCTATCTGACTGCTCTAATACTGATGGTGATTTATGTGAAATCTATCTAGTAGAGGGGGATTCTGCGGGTGGTTCTGCGAAGCAGGGTAGAGACAGAAATTATCAAGCGATTCTACCACTTAGAGGTAAAATTCTAAACGTTGAGAGAGCTACTATAGATAAGCTTTATGACAATAATGAAATCCAAGCGATGATTCAAGCAATAGGACTGGTTCCTTCAGAAGAAGAAATTGATGGTAAAAAATCAGAAGCTGTTTTAAAAATAGATGGTACCAATCTTGATCTTAAAAAACTTCGCTACAAGCGAATTATAATAATGACCGATGCGGACGTTGATGGCGCGCATATTAGAACCCTCTTATTGACTTTCTTCTTTAGATATTCAAGGCAGTTAGTCGACAATGGCAATATCTATGTCGCTCAGCCACCGCTCTATAAAGTTGAGTATAAAAATAAGGTTAGATATGCTTACAATGATGCTGAGTTAGAGCTAGCTTTAGCCGAATTGGGCGGTAAACCTAGCATTCAAAGATTTAAAGGTCTAGGTGAAATGATGCCAGATCAGCTCTGGGAGACTACTATGAACCCTGAGACGAGAATTCTGAAAAAGGTTTTAGTAGAAGACGCTGAAGAAGCTAGCAGAATCTTCGATGTACTAATGGGAGACATAGTTCCACCACGTAAGAAGTTTATCGAAGAGTATGCTGGGCTTGCGGTATTAGATGTTTAACTGCTTTAGAAATATAAACTAGAATCTGCCTGTATGATTTCGATCATTTGACCTATATTCTTTAAAATGAATAAGAAATTAAGTATCCTTAACTGATTCTTAACTGTTAATCTAGATATAGTATATATGGGTTTAGGTGGATTACCTTCAATTGGCGGACAAGGACCAAATATAGGTCCGGGTAATAACGGTGCTTCGCAAAATAAAGGTGGAGCAGAGTTTTCACTTGAACAACAGAAATCTAATTTAGCCCAAGCTCAAGCTGCACAAGATAAAGCTAATTCAGCACTTTCTGGTGCTAAATTAATGAAGATTATAGATAAGAAAAAGAAAAACCGTAAAGGTGCTCCCCGTACCATGCTTATAGACGGTGAAATTTACGAAGTTTATCTTCTAGCGATAGCGTAAAATCACCACTGTATCGGCACATAATTTCGAGAATTACATTTAGGGCAGACGTAAACTGGATCATTGCGCTGTGGTAACATCTTTCGGGTAAAATCACCCTCACAGTGCCCGCAAATTAACTGCACATAATGCCCGCGAATCCCAAACTGTGACGGCAATATAGCCCTACGCTGCTCTGCGTTCGCCTGCCACTCTCTTAATTCTTCTGGGTCTGGTTTCTGCATAAACCTTAATATCTACCTTATACGTTTGGGAGCAGTTTCATCTTTAATACGCTTTAGCTATAAGTATCTCACGATTCAGAGGAGAAACTGTACCCGAAATAATGCAAGGGTGATCACTTGGCAGCTCTGGTCTGAGTGGCATACAACGAATACTTGCACTGAATTTTTCTTTTAAAATTCTCTCTAACTCTACATCACCATTCCACATCGCTCTAGCAAAGCCTAATGATTTAGAATCTAAAACTGAATCTAATTCAGCAATATTTTTTACTATTTTTGTATTCTCTTTTCTGTATTCTAATGCACGAGTGAAAAGTCCAGACTGGATTTCATCTAAAAGTCTTACAATCCTTTCTATTAAACCTGCTATCTGAATATCCTTATCTTTACTACGAATATCACGGCGATGAAGTTCCACGCAGCCATTCTCTAAATCACGCTCACCGATTACTAATCTTAAAGGCACGCCCTTCTGTTCATATTCATTAAATTTAATCCCCTGGCTAATCTGCTCCCTGTCATCTAACTTCACTCTTAGACCTAAATCAGTGAGCTCCTTTTGGAATAATTTAGCTTGATTAAGAACTTTAGTATTATCAAGATTTTTTTTCAGAATAGGAATTATAACTACCTGATAAGGAGCTATTTTCGGAGGTAATATCAGCCCAACTTCATCATGGTGACCCATAATCACAGCACCGATAAGCCTAGTACTCACTCCCCAAGAAGTCTGCCAGACATGCGCTAATTTATTCTCTGAATCTGTAAAAGTAGTGTCAAAGGCTTTAGCAAAGTTCTGACCTAAATCATGCGAGGTTCCAGCCTGTAAAGCCTTACCATCACGCATTAAAGCCTCTATCGAAAATGTAGAAACCGCTCCAGCAAACCTCTCTGACTCGGTCTTTTCACCTATATGTATTGGTAGAGCTAAATAATTATGTAAAAGATCTTCATAGACGTGAATCATCTTAATCACTTCTTCTTTAGATTCTTCATGAGTCGCATGGCAAGTGTGCCCCTCTTGCCATAAAAATTCTGAAGTCCTTAAAAATAAACGGGTACGCATCTCCCAACGCATAACATTTGCCCACTGATTCAATTTCAGAGGGAGATCACGATACGAATTAATCCATTTAGAAAACATATGATTAATAATCGTTTCAGAAGTCGGTCTGATAACGTATCTCTCAGAAAGTTCCTTCCCTCCAGCATGAGTTACCACAGCACACTCTGGCGCAAAGCCTTCTACGTGCTCTGCTTCTTTCTGTAAAAAGCTTTCTGGGACAAGTAAAGGGAAATAAGCATTCTCGTGGCCAGTATCTTTAATCATCTTATCGAGTATTCTCTGGATGTTTTCCCAGATAGCATAACCGTAGGGTCTAATAACCATACAACCTTTAACAGGACTATAATCGGCAAGCTCAGCTGTGATAGCTATATCAGAAAGTAAACTCTCTGCGTTATTCTCTTTAACTGCATTATCAATAGACATGTATATAATCCTAACCCGTTTTACATTGAAAAATGCTACCTTAAGGCATTTTTCAACGGATCCTTAAGTATTTAATCAATAAAATAAAGCAAAAAATCAATAAAACTCTATTCTTGATTAGGCTGACTCTTAGCTCTTAATTTAGCTCCTAAACTAGATCTAGAAACCTTTCTACCAGCAGAACTGCGATTACCCGTAATAGTAGTATTTAAAGGACTATTTGCAGTAGTGACCACTTGAGCCGCAGCTTTTCTTTCCTCTGGAATTATAGTCGTATCAGCTAATCTCTCTGGGTTCATAGAACCATTAAATAACTCTTGCAGAGCAGCCGTAGCCTTTTTCAATCTCCTAGAAACCTGCATCTGAGAGATACCTAGAATATTAGCGACATCAGACTGCGGCGTGTCCTGAAAATATATTAAATCTATAATTTCAGCTAAAGGCTCTTTTAGTTTAGTGATCATTTCCTTAACCGTCATAAAGTCCTCACGGACATCATTCCTGCGATATTCACGCATATCAGCTAAGGTATCAACCAGAGAAGTATCATTCTCAGAAGGGTTTGGGCTTATAGTCTGATCTAAAGACACTAAAGTCTTTCTTCTATCTACCTCATAAGCTTCTTTTATCTTCGTCTCTTTAACGTCAGTGAGCACACTTGCGATTTCTAAATCAGTCGGATCTCTACCGAATTCAGCTCTTAACTTTTGTACTACCTTGTTAATCCTAAAACTTAATTCCTGAAGTTCTCTTGGAGCTCTAATCATCGAAGTTTTATCACGAAGATAATGACGAATCTCACCAGTAATAAGGTGAGTCGCGTAAGTGGTAAATCTTGCTCCAGCATCTGGATTGAAATAATCTATAGCCTTAATAAGACCAATAGAACCTATCTGTATCAAATCATCTACAGGGTCAGTGCTTCTTCTAGCAAGACCATGAGCGATCTTTTTGACAAGAATAAAGTTAATATTGACAAGTTTGTCTCTAACCTTCTTGTCTTTAGTTTTTGCATAATCAGCTAGAAGCTTGTGAATTTCTTCAGTCTTTTCTTTTTTCTGCTTTTGCTTTTCCATTGATAAACACTCTGAATTCAAAAAGTACCTTAAAAACAGTGTATCATCAAGTTATTTCTTTGGGGAGTATAAAAATATGACACAATTATCAGTTTTTTGTGACAAAGATGTCAGTTTGTTGGTATATTTGTATTCAGTAAACTTATTATGAATATTGGATCAAAAATCTTGGCCTTTGGAAAGGCTCTACCAAAGAAGGTAGTAACTAACTTTGATTTAGAGTCACTGATGGATACTTCCGATAATTGGATAACCCAACGCACTGGCATTAAAGAACGTCGTGTCGCGGATGAATCTATCGGTGAAAACTCAACGACCTTAGCTGCCGCCGCAGCTAAATCCTGCTTTGAACAGGCTAAAAAATTAAACCCAGAATTCGATATCAAGCCTAGCGATATAGATTTAATCATCTGTTCCACAGCTACTAGCGATAATCTTTTTCCATCTACAGCATGTATGGTACAGCCACTACTTGGAATAGAATCCTGCGCAGGGTTTGATATCTCTGCTGCTTGCACTGGCTTTATCTACGCGCTAAACATCGCCGATACCTTTATTAAAAGCGGCCAGTATAAAAACGTTTTAGTTCTTTCTGTAGACCTAATGTCTAGATACGTAGACTGGTCAGATAGAAGAACGGCTGTGATCTTCGGAGATGGTGCTGGAGCCGTACTCTTAACTGCTGTACCCGAGGCAGATGCATCATTTAAAGGTTTCTATCTAAACGCTAAAGCAGATAAGGATCAGGCTCTTTATCTAAAAAATACTCGTTCACACTACCCAGTGAAAGCTGAAGACATTGACACTAAACCAGAAATGGTCAGCATGAACGGTCAAGCCGTCTATCAATTCGCAGTAAAAGCTCTCCCAGAGTCCATTGAGCAAGCCTGCGCTAAAGCAAATATAGACCCATCTACTATAGACTGGGTAGTGCCACACCAAGCTAATTACAGGATTCTCGAAAGTGCTGCTAAACGCTTTAATCTACCGATGGAAAAATTCATCTGTAATATTGAAAAATATGGCAATACCAGCTCTGCTAGCATTCCTATTGCTTTTCATGAAGCTATAGAAGAGGGACGTATAGTTAAAAATGGTAAAAAACAGACTATCGCCATGGCTGGTTTCGGAGCTGGAATGACTTGGGGTGCGGCGGTTATTGAATTCTAGAGAATATCCTTGATTAGCGTTTTTCAGCGAGCTATTAAGACTTAGCTCTATAATTATTACTATGGTAGAAATGAATCGTAGAAATTTTCTTAACGCGGCCGCATTTACTGGCTTAGGTCTTGGACTTAGTAATGTACTTGGTGCTTGCTCTAAAGGAGCGAAGTTTAATATAAACGAACTCTATCCCATTTATAAAGACGGTCAATATCAAGAAAAAAACTTTGAGCACCTGACTAAAAACGATAAACTCGGCTTAAGCCCAGAAATTATAAAAAACCATCTAGGACTATATTCTAATTACGTTAAAAATGTAAACCAAGCTGAAGCTGAGATGGCAGTAGGGAATATTACAGAATTTGGGATGAAGCATCTAGCCTTCTCTCTAAATGGCATGGCTTTACATGATATTTATTTTACGAACATGAGCACAGAAGAGTCTAAGCGTAGTTCTAGCCTGAATAGAGCTATTGATAAAACCTTTGGGTCCTTCGATGCCTACATGAAAAATTTAACGGAACTCGCGATGAAAGTAGAAGGCTGGTCAGTAACGGGTCTTAATCTACTTAACGGTAAAATTTTCAATTATGCTCTGCAAGACCACTCTGCTAATTTCCCTAATTTTATAGTTCCGATATTAGCTCTAGATGTTTACGAACATGCTTACGTAGCTGATTTTAAGAAAGAAGGAAAAGCTAAGTATCTTGAAACTTTTACGAAAATTATTGATTGGGATATAGTAAGTCGCAGGCTTGACCTTATTAAAAACTTAGTCTAAGTGGCGTGTAGCGAAACTCCAATTTCTGCGTTCATGACTTAATCGTAAAATCACCGCTCCAGCATATTCTATAGACTAGATTAGTAGCAAGCTCACTTGCTACATCCATGATATTTTCACGAACATCTTGACTCAGCAAGGCTTCCAACCCTAAATTACCGAGAGAATCACGATCTTCTTGAACATAATCTATAAATTCCTCTCTCTTCTCTTCACTCAAATTTAAAGCAGCAGCATCTTTAATATAAATAGTCGTCAGCTGATGCTCTGCACTTAATTTCTTTAGATAATTAAAAATCTGAATATTGATCTCTACTAAATGCCCAAGCTGGTAATTCAACAAGGCATTCATGCCGATTAAGGTTTGTACTGGATTAAGGATAGTCAAAACTAGCGTTTTTTCACCATCAATTTCTTCTATGCTCAGACTCTGTTCAGGTAGCTGGTTTAAATTCGCTTGATAATATAACTGTTCTCTTTCTATGACCTCTAAACGATTTTCAACAGTTAGCCTATATTCTTCAACGAAATCCAAAAGCTCATCTGGTTCGTCTAAATTATCAATAATAAAAGCTTTTAATTCAGAGCCTTTGAGTTTAAGCTTCTTAAATTCAGCAATAACTTTCTCTACATCTAGAATAGATGGGGCTAACTGAATTACCTTAAAGAAACTAGAAAAATAATCAGATACCTTATCAATAATGATTTTACCGAAAGGTTTACAAGATTCTTTTATCTCCATGCAGGTCTTTAAATATTGAGCGTTTAAGTCCTCGACTAAAGCTGACTTCTCTTCTTCTAAAAGAGATTTTTGGAATATTTCAATTAAGGTTTCCTCGTCCATTTCTTACTCACTAAGCCTTTACTAGATTTTTACAAATCACTAAAAACGCACAACATCTTTAATTATAAGCTCATATCAAAAGGTGGTGAAAAAGTGATTAATAAACTACAAAATATAAAGAAATTAATAAATTATCATAAAAATTGACTTGTCAATATGTTAATATATGAAACAGCAAGGAGTTTTTATGGATACAAGTATTCTTCAACAATTTTCTACTGCTGTTCAGAATTTATTGCCAAAATCAGAGGCGAACACACAAGCATCAAATGCTACTGTTCCACCGCCAAACACTGCTCTAATTCCAATTCCTAGGGAAGTTGTTGAAAGTCTAAGTAGCAGCAGACCTGAAATTCCTCAAACAGCAACTCCAGTAACAACGATGACTCCTAAAGAGATATCTGATGCTAGATTAGTCACACAAGAGCTTAATCCAGAATTTTTAAAAAAGATCGCTGCTGATCTTCAACCCACTTTATTAAAACCAACTGGTAGTAAAGAAGAACAAATTACCAATCTCACTAATCTTATTACTGATGTTTTAGCTGGTAAAGAACCCGCTATCCCTGAGTTTAAACATGATAAAGTGTTAGACCTCAGTAGCAAAAAACCAGCAGAGTCTTTCTTCGAGAGAGTTATTGCTCGCTATCATACTGAAGCTACCAACAAAGATAATTATTCAAGGAACCTCCCTCCAGAAGAGTTAACAAAGCTTGTTAAGACTAACCTAGAGCCTCTCGTTGGTTTGGCTGTCAAGCTTAAGAACACTAATTTAACAGCTCAGGTATCCAATTTACTAAGTGAAGATTTCAATACTAATAAGAGGTATGTTTTTTTTACTCCTCATAGTAATAATTTTGCTAAATCTATAAGCGCAGCATCTGATGATGTATTTATACAACTAGTAACAAAGGATCCTAAATTTCTCCTTGAAGCTATGCTTGATAATAATCCGAAAGAGAGATCATATAGTGTCTCACCAGAAGGTATAGCACGCGCAGTTCTTGGAGTCTCAGATGAAGGGTTTAAGAGCATCCTAGAGTCTCTTAAATCTCAGCCAGATTCTTTAGTAAAAGCCTTAGTGAATATTACTTCCAAAGAAAGAAATCCTTTAGTTGGCTATGGTGTTGATGATTTAACCAAAGGCACACAAGCAAGACTTAGTCAGATTTTAGAAGCTGTTAAACCACTTGAGACTAAACTTACAGAAGCCTCAGCCGTAGCTCAATTCTCACAAGATAAAGCACAAGTAATTAATTACTTAACTAAAGTAGTTAATCATGGTAAAGTCGCATAGCGAGTTAAGCTGAACATTTGTGAACTCTAAAATATCTAGCTCCAGCTTCATAACAAAGTTCATTATATCTTTGCGTTAATAAGTCCAAATCCATATTACGCTCTACAAAAGTGCTATTACTTTCACACTGCTCGCGAACTTCATTTTCTGCGTTTAAAGCAATGCCTAAAAAAGATTTACGACTAGCTCCTATCAGTATTTCAGGATTAAATCCCCGAGACCGCCGCATGATTTTATTTTCTGCATTTTTAAGTTTCGGCAAAATCTCAATTAAGTCATAACTATGATTATAATTTTTACCAAAACCTAATCCTGGATCAAGAATTACCCTAGCTAAGTCAATACCATAATTTTCACATAAATCTAAAAATCGAGAGAAAAAATCTATTAGATGCATTTCAAAAGCGGCTTTCTCATTTTTAGCCTGAGGGTAATCACTTAGATAATAATCTTCTGGAACCTCTAAAGCCTTTAAACTTGGTGGCACACCACCTTTCGAGTGCATCGCAATAAGTTTAATCTTCTGTTCTTTATCATACTTAGAAATAAGCTCAAGCTTACGCTCATCGGTAAACCCTTCTACATCATTTAAAAAAGATATTTTTTCTCTAAAAAAAGGCTCTGAGAGTAAAGCCTCCATGATTTCATATTTGCGAGTATCTATAGATAAAGGAAAATCATATTTACTACAAAAATTTTTTAAAAAATTTTCCAAACGCTGGTATTCTTCAATCGCTGATACAGGCTCCGCATCAGGGCGAGTAGATTCTGCCCCTACATCTAAAGCGTAAGCTCCACTTTCCATAAGCTTCTCTGCTTTATCTAAAAGCCAGCCAAGATCAAGGAAATTCTTAGAACCATCTGAAAATGAGTCTGGAGTTATATTTAATATCGCTAAATACCTAGCACTTTTCATATTTCCAAATCTAGGCACGGTTACCGAACTCCGATTTCTGCGTTAGTGCCATCTCTGGGGACTGCTTACAATCTTCAATTTCTGCGTTTTTTATAGCCACCTAAAAAAAAGAATAGCACTGCTGTAAAGAAACTTATGGGATGCTTTTTAATAAAGGTTATTATATTAGAACCAAGTTCAGATATATTATGCTTAGTGCTGCGAATATAGATGAGTTCTCTTAATTGCTTAAGATTACCATTTTTATCATCATCTTCAAAGATAGGATTATACATAGCTTATATATTTTTTTTGCCACTTTTATTAAAATTTAAAACAAGAAGCATATCAAGCTAAAATATAAGTTTACTCAGCCTTGAACTTGTTCATTTCGCTACACGCCCATACTAAGAAGGAAACTTTTCCGCAACAGTGCCTAAGAATAAATGGAAACTCGATAGTAACTTTTCTCCAGCTGGAGATCAGCCCAAGGCAATCCAAGAGATAGTTACAAGACTCAATCAAGGAAAAGAGAGACAGGTCTTGATGGGTATTACAGGGAGTGGTAAGACTTTTACCGTAGCTAATATAATTCAGAGCATTAATAAACCTGCTTTAGTATTAGCTCATAATAAAACTCTAGCTGGGCAGCTCTGTAATGAGTTTAAGGATTTTTTCCCCGATAATCGAGTTCAATATTTTATTAGTTATTATGATTATTATCAACCAGAAAGCTATATACCAAGCTCAGACACCTTTATAGAAAAGACAGCGAAAGTAAATGACAATATAGACAGGCTCAGATATGCGACTACTAGATCTCTCTACGAAGCAGATGATGTTATAGTCGTAGCCTCAGTTAGTTGTATCTATGGTTTAGGCACTCCAGAATTATATTTCAAATCAGCTATCCCCCTAAAAGTCGGTGAGGAATTAGATCAGCGAGAGTTTTTAAAAAATTTAGTAGAAATACAATACGGCAGAAATGATACAGAGTTACTTAGAGGACTTTTTCGAGTGAGGGGCGAGGTAATAGATATCTGGCAAGCTGATGAGGAAAGGATTTTAAGGATAGAGTTTTTCGGTGATGAAATAGAAAGACTCAGCCTCGTGGATAACATAACAGGTGAAATATTAGAGCTCCTCAATGAAGTAAAAGTCTTTCCAGCTAAGCATTACATGACAGATGATGATGCCGTAGAAGCGGCAGTCGCTCAAATAGAAAAGGAATTACACGAAAGAGTAAACGAATTTAAACATCTTGGCAAAGATTTTGAAGCCCAGAGAATATTACAAAGAACTAAATATGATATTGAGATGATAAAAGAGATGGGCTACTGCTCTGGAATTGAAAATTATTCACGAATTTTTGAGGGTCGCCCTGCTGGCTCTTCTCCGCAGGTTCTTATCGATTATTATAATCGCAGATATGGTGAAGATGGCTGGGTATGCTACATCGATGAATCACATATGACATTACCGCAGCTTAAAGCCATGTATAACGGTGATAGAAGCAGGAAACAAGTACTCATAGACTATGGTTTCAGGCTGCCATGCGCGATTGATAATAGACCTCTTAAATATAATGAGTTTAATGAAAAAGTAAAAAATATAGTCTACATCTCAGCCACACCAGGCGATGAAGAGATGGAAACTTGCGGTGAAGCCTTTACTGAGCTTATTATACGCCCCACTGGTCTCTTAGACCCACTGTTAGAGATAAAGCCGACTAAAGGTCAAATCGATGTCTTAATGGAAGAAATTAAAGCCAAAACCGAGAAAGGCGAAAAAATTATAGTAAACACCCTTACCAAAAAAATGGCTGAAGATCTCAGTGATTACCTTTTAGATCATAGTGTGCGTGCAAGATACTTGCACAGTGAAATTAAAGCTCTTGAAAGGATAGAAATACTTAGATCCCTGAGGATGAATGAGTTTGACGTAATAGTAGGCGTAAACCTTCTAAGGGAGGGGATAGATTTACCTGAAGTATCCCTTGTTTGTATCATGGATGCAGATAAAGAAGGCTATCTCAGAAACTACCGCACCTTAATCCAGATGATAGGGAGAGCCGCTCGTAATGCTAATTCTAAAGTTATTCTCTTCGCTGATAAAACCACAGATAGTATGAAAAAGGCTATAGAAGAAACAGAGAGGCGCAGAAAGCTTCAGATAGAATACAACACGCTACACGGCATAACCCCTAAAACTATTATCAAATCAATGTCTAACCCTATACTTGATATTCTTGCAAAGGATAGAGTTGAAGATGTTCTAGCTAGCCAGCTTGATGACTCGGCTTTCGATAAAGAGACTGGTAAAATTTCTAAAAAGGCTTTAATAAGAGCGATAGACAAACTCGAAGCCCAGATGAAGGATTCTGCTAAGAATCTTGATTTCGAGAAAGCAGCAGAATTTAGAGACCAGCTTAAGTCGCTCAGAGAAAAGCTCGAAGAAAAATAATGTCGCTGTTGCCGAACTCCATCTTCTTCGTTTTCGTCACCCTCAAGATCCTCATGTACCATTGGTACACTGCGGTCTTTCGAGTTCCTCAGCCTTGAAGCTGCACGCTCGGCGACAGCGACAGAAGATTTAGTCTTTCCACCACCTCGGGTTCCACACTCTCAGTCGCTTTCCAATCTTTAATCTCTAGCTGAATAGCTTTTTCATTCATAAAATCATTAATCTTTGGCGTGTATGCGATATATAGATTATTCTCCAAGCGAGGCAGATCTAAGAGAAACTCCTCAGCCCGATTCCAGAGCACAGATTCATAAGTACGATTAAAATTAGCACCATTAGGCTTTCTTAAAATCCCAATTTGACTTGCTTTATTAGTCTCAGACTTAGTATTTATTGGACTTAAAAATAATTTTAAATGCTTCCTCTCTTTTCCCATTAGTTTATAGGATTTAATCTTCAGTGGACCAGACACGAAAACAGGCTGCGGATGATCTATCCCAAAAGGCGATAATAATTCTATACGACTTAAAAGTTTTTCATTATTTTCTTCAAGAAACAGTGCTGAATCGACTTTCATTACTTTAGTAACATCGCAGCCCGCTAAGCGTTTACGAAAATGGGTTTTACAAATATCTAAAAATCTCTGAAAATCTTCCTTCGCTATAGAGAAACCAGCTGCTAGCTTATGCCCGCCATATTTTAAAAAAATATTTTCTTTAGCTTGAATCGCCTGCATCTCCGCAAAAATATCTAAATGACCTATATCTATCCCCCTGACTGAACCCTTGCAGATATGCTCTTCTATAGACATTATGAATACTGGTAAATGAAATTTTTCGACTAGGCGACTAGCGACTATACCTATAACACCATGATGCCAACTAGCATCACCGATAACGATGCTTTTCTCTAATTTCAAATCGAGTTCTTCTGCAAGCTTACTTAAAGCCGATTCTTGGATCTTATCGCAAAGCTCCTGCCTACTAGTATTCTCACTATCAAGAAAATCACAGAGTTCTTCTGCTTCAGCATAATCATCCGTGATCATCAGCCTCACCGCAGCCATCGCATCACTTAACCTGCCAGCAGCATTAATACGAGGTGCTATACCAAAGCCAATATGTTCAGTATTCGCATTATCATTAGAACCACTTATATTCAGTAGCTTTTGCAGACCTGGTTTTTTCGTTCGAGATAATACTTCTAAACCTCTTATACAGAGTACTCTGTTTTCACTTTTAAGTGGAGCCAAGTCAGCGACTATACCCACGGCAACTAAATCCAGTAAAGAGTTTATACGAGAAGCTCTGAGATCTAAATCAGCACAATATTCGCTAATTAATGCCTCTGCTAGTTTAAAAGCTACACCAACGCCTGGTAAATAATGCAGTGGGTGAGTCTCCGCTAGAGTTTTAGGGTTACAGTTTGCAATACTTGGTGGTGGATTTAATGGTATCGAATGATGATCTGTGACGATAACATCCAAACCTAAGCTGCGCGCATATTCCACCTCATTATAATTACTAATACCACAGTCACAGGTAATCATGAGATCTACTTTCATTTCTTCTCTGATTTTCTTTATTGCAGCATTATTCAGACCATAACCTTCATGTAGACGGCTTGGCACATAAAAAGAAACTTCTACATCTATCATCGCAAAAGCTCTATACAACAAAGCCACGGAGCTAGTACCATCCACGTCATAGTCACCATAAATTAAAATCTTTTCATTCTTGGCTATGGCTGTTTTCACTCTATGAAAGGCTTTATCCATTTCTGGAATTTCAAAGGGACTAGAGAATTTCACATTTTCAGTAGAAACATAATACTGAAGCAGCTCTTCATTATGCACACCTCTATTAACTAAAAGCCTTGCCACCAAAGAATCACCAAGACAGAGTCCTAAAAAACTCTTAGAAAAAGATTCTTTACTACGCAATTGCCATTTATTGGGCATGATCTTAGCTACTTAAATAATTTTCATTATTTCCTTAATGACTAACAATATCAAATATCTCTTGGTTTACAATAATATAAATGCCAAAAGCACTTAAAACAAGCCTTAAAGCCTTATTAATCCTAGCTCTAGTAGCTGGGCTTACTGCTTATTTAATCTTGACCAGAAAAAATATTCACCAAATCGAGAGTAATGGTTTAAAGCCTCTCTCCTACAGGTCTGCACAGCTTAAGCCTAAAGATTTAGCACATCTTATCGCAAGTAAAGATATCGACGTAGTTCTTAATGTTAGAGGCGGTAGCGATAGTGATAAATGGTACAAAGAAGAAAGGGATTTAGTCTTAAGTCTTGGAAAAGAATATCACTCGCATGGCTTTTCAGTATATAAGCCTCCAAGCAGAGAAAGGTTTTTAGACATAGTAAATGTAATAGAAAAGGCTAAAGCCGAAAATAAAAATATCCTGATTCACTGTAAGGCAGGTGCAGACAGGACTGGACTTATAAGCGCAGTAAGCCAAATTATCCTATATGATTTCCCTGTAGAAAAAGCCTATAAAAGTTCTTTAAATATTCCTTATGGTCATGTTCCTAATCCAAACGGTCCTGTAGAACAGGTTTTAATTCGCTATGAAGAATCTACTAAGAAAATACCGAATATCAGTTTTAAAGAATGGGTTAATAAATATTATTCTCGTAAAGAAATACTGGCTTATGCGGCGGAGCATAAGGCTATTCCTGAGAGTAAGTATCCTGGTGCTTTGGT
The DNA here is from genome assembly GCA_018970325.1 of Cyanobacteria bacterium REEB446. Taxonomy (GTDB): domain Bacteria; phylum Cyanobacteriota; class Vampirovibrionia; order LMEP-6097; family LMEP-6097; genus LMEP-6097. The sequence goes on from JAGWWP010000022.1 coordinate 36,106, forward strand.
GAGTTTGAATTGAGATTTTACTGAGTGAGGTGGAGGCTATGAGAGGGTGGTAATAATATGAAAAGTCCTATATATTAAATTTTGCTTTCAATAAATACACGTCTTTTTTGTTAAATTTGTGTTGTAAATGGTCTAATATCTTTTTCTCAGTTTCTGGCGTCCAATATATTTTTAGTTTTTCTTTTGTACGAGTAATAGCTGTGTAAAAAAGATTATGTGTAACCATTTCCTCAATTTCATCCGTAATGATGATTTTGACTGAACTATATTCTAATCCTTGAGCTTTATGTATTGAAACAGCATAAGCTACTTGAAAAGGTACCATTACAATTGAAGATTCCTCATCTCCATCAGTGCTGGGAGAGCGATCAACATGAAAGCGAATTACAGACTTCCCATTACTGGATTCATCTAGAAGCTGTAAGTCACGATAGCCAAAAGTCTCAAATTCATTTATTGATTTATCAATTTGAACATCAAACTCAATCTGGTATTCAAATTCTCTAATAGCATGTATTTTCCCTTTTAGATTATTATGGATTAAAGGTCTGAATCTATCAGATTCATTGAATAATATAGGGTCACCTACTTTATAACGATTAATTCCCCAATGGACTTCTTTATTTTTATTATTTCCTTGTAAAAACTTATTAATATTATTTATCCCATAAAGGCCATCATAATTTAAACATAAAATTATTTCATCATCGTCTAAACGCTCAAAAATAGATTCATCTAATTTTGAGGAAAAATTACTATTTGAGAGATGTTCCAAAACATCATCGCTAATATTTCTTACTTTTTCCCATAGATTCAATAGATTTTTGTTTTTTGAACGAAATGGAACTGATAACTCAAAAATTGAAGTTTTTGGAATCAATGCTTTAGCTATACTAAACCAATTTCCAAAGAGAATTGATTCAATTTGAAAAATATCACCAACCAGAATTAATAATTTAAAGGATGCTTTGTTTATTACTTTCAACATATCTGAATTGCTGACTGTACTACATTCATCAATAACTAGTATTTCCAAATCCGTGTTCTCCCTACTGGAGTGTAAAAAACTAGCAATTGTTTTAAAGGAGGAGTTTGCAGTCTTTATCCTATTCTGTAAGTTATTAATAGCAGGATTGGTATTGGCTAAATAAAGTTTCCTCTTTTGGCTAAAAAAATTTGATACATGTTCAATTAACCTCGTTTTACCTGTTCCAGCAGCACCATAAATCAAAGAAACTTTTGAGTTTTCAAACATCATCTTTAGAATCTTTTTTTGGTTCTTCTCCCGTTTGAGTGGAATTAGTATTTCACAAGGGTTTTAACTTAAAGGTGAGAATTTTAAGTTTGAGGTATTCTTCATCTCGAATACCATAAGCTCTTCGCTGAAAGACTCGAATTTTGTTATTGAGTC
>JAGWWP010000023.1 GCA_018970325.1 Cyanobacteria bacterium REEB446
ACTCTATCACTACTTTCGCTTTGAACTCTGAACTATATGGCTTGCCTCGGGGCATGGTACTCTCTCCTCTCTTACCTTACCCTTCTCTTTTATCACTTTCTTGGCCCTATTTCTTCAGGCCACTATAGTTTATGCTGTTGAGTCGAGCAGCCCTGTTCTCTATAGTCCTTTGAAATCAGGTCCCGACCCAGCATAAGCCGGATTAACTCTTAAATTCTGCTCTGGACAGATAAGCTCACAAGTCCTGCACTGCACGCAGTTTTCAAGTGACATCGCATGCACTTTTATATTACCACTAGAAATATCTAATCTGTGAACCTCTGCTGTACAGTCTGATACGCAAGGCACATCTAAACTTTTAGCTTCATAAGTTTTAATACAAGTAAGGCAAGTATCACTGTTAAATTCATCTATATGGCTAGGATGCTCATCATAGCGGGTGTTAGCGTAGAAGACCGCATCCTCACGGCTATAGACAGTAGTCTTAGCGAAATCATCACCACCATGGCATCTGTCCATCAAGACTTTATTAAAATTAGGGTCTATATGCTGGTAGCCTGGTTTATAAACTACCTCTTCTTTAATTTCTTTAGCGTTATTGAGCAAGCTCGCTGATCTGAGAAAAGCTTTAGTGGCTTTAAAAGGATTCTGTGCGCCGACTTTAAGACCACCTAAAACAGGGGTTTTCGTCTGATCTATAGAACTTAGAACTTCTGGAAGGTAATCTCTGAGTAGTTCAGGGTTCTCAATAAAGGCTTTTCTGAAATATCTATTTTCTTTAAATTTATCCATGTAAGGAGAAGCCATTAAGCTGCTCTGGTACTTGCTTAGCTTCGTTTCAGAAAAATCATTAGCTTTTAGTGCTTCATAAGCGACTTTAGCTGCTATATAACCAGACTCTATCGCTTTATCCACTCCAGCTAAGGCTTTTACATCTAGTAAGCCTAGTGCATCGCCTAAAATTAAAGCACCATCTACTTGGAATTTTTTAGGTAAACTAGCATAACCGCCTTCAGGTAAAACTGCTGCACCATAGTGCATTAATTCAGCCCCTTTAAGCATTTTCTGTAACCAAGGATGCTTTTTATACTCCTGTAACTGTTTCTGCGGGTGAATATTAGGGTTTGAGCTGTCTAAAGATATGACTAAACCTATGGTTACACGTCTATTTTTAAGACCATAGATAAAACCGCCACCTAGAGTGCCATCTAGAGTAGGGTAACCAAGCGTGTGCCATACTTTCCCCTCTATGTTTTCAGAACCTTCTGCGAGCTGCCAAGTTTCTTTAACACCTACAGACCAGATCTGAGGATTAGTTTCTAGATCATATTTTTTGATTAAATCTTTAGATAAAAAGCCTTTATCCCCGAAACACGCAAGTTTAGAGTAAACGATATCATCCTCATCATTACCTGTACGATCCACTCTTAGACCAGCTACTCTATTACCTTCATAAATAATTTCCATAGCTGGAAAACCAGGAAAAAGATCTAGTTTTACGTTAGGGGCTTGAGTTGCTTTAGCTTTCAGGTTTTCAGCCATCCAAGCTACTACGTTTGATAAAGTGAGAATATAATAACCCTCTTTTACGAAATCCGCTGCTGCTGCACGAGTTAGAATAGAGGGGATGTCCCACTTCTCATGGTAAGCCATTAAAGAGACATAACTTTTTTTACAGATAGCTTCTATTGGCATTCCATCTTTAATATGATCTGGGAAGGCTTTAGTGAAGATAGAAGGATGTACTACTGCACCTGAAACTATGTGCCCACCAAAGTCGTGAGCTTTTTCTAAAATCGCTATAGAAAATTTAAACTCTGGATTCTTTTTAGCAAATCCAAGTATCGTATGTGCAAGAGTCAGATTAGAAGGGCTGGCTCCGACAAGGACTAGGTCGTACTCTATTCTGGGCTTAGTGTTACTCATTTATTTAACCTTTAATTCTGCTAGTTTACTAGTGTTTTTTTCTTGAAGCTGCTTAATCATCTCTGGGATTACATGATAGACGTCACCGACTATACCTTGATCTGCAAAAGAAAATATAGGTGCATCTGGATCTCTATTAATAGCGATAATTAATTCTGATTTCTGCATTCCAACACGGTGCTGGAGTGCCCCAGAGATACCACAGGCTATGTAGATTTTAGGTCTAACTGTTTTACCAGTCTGTCCTACTTGATACGGATATGTCATCCAGCCTAGATCTACTATTTTACGAGAAGCTCCTACTACTGAATTTTCAAAACAAGCAGCGAGATCTTTAAGAAGATTTACTCCATCAGCAGATCCTAAGCCATAGCCACCTGCGACTATGACATCGGCAGCGGTAATATCTATCTTCCCTTCTATTTCTCTAAGAGTTTCTTTGATAGTAATTCTGTAATCGCTTGGCTGAAAATTAATCACCACTTTTTTAATTTCAACGCCTTCAGGCTTCTCTGTTAACATCTCTGGTTTAGCAAATACACCAGGTCTAATAGTCGCCATCTGTGGGTCTTTCCATGGTCCTAAAATTCTAGCTTTTAAAGATTCGCCGAAACTCGGTCTAGAAGCATAAAGGCACTCTGGGAAGTAGCCAATTTTCGTCTGATCTATACCAGATGTGTGTTCGTAAGGACCGATGTCGAGTTCTATAGTATCTGCCGTTAACCCAGTCTCAAAAAAAGCTGCAATACGCGGTGCTAAGTCTCTACCTGTAGTAGTCGATCCCATAAGTAAAGTATGCGGTGGAGTCGCCCATGAGCTAAGTTCATCTAAGATAACTCTTCTATAGTGTAAGGTTTTATATTCTGCAAGCTCAGAATGATCTGCTAGATAGACTTTTTCTGCTCCAGCCTTGATAACGGCATCTACAGCAGCTTCCATATTATGACCGATAACGAAACAAGATAAGGGCGAGCCTAATTTTCTCGCTAATTTCTTACCTTCTCCAAGCAGCTCTAAAGTAACATTCGCTACTTGAGAATCAACCTGCTCCGCTACGACTAAAACTTCTCCAGCCATTATATTTTTACAAACTCCTTAAGCATAACTGCATCTTTAAATACTTCACTTACTAATTCTGAAGCAGCTTTTCCTTGATGCATTTTACAGTTACCACCAACTACCCCTATTTTCCAAGTCTTAGAAACTATAGTAGGTGAGCCATTTAGACCACATCTCATCTCATCAGCTTCACATTTATCTAAATCTATAATCTCTACATACTTAGCAAGCTCTTCTTTACTAGCTCTTTTAACATCCTGGACGAACTGAGCCCCTCTGAGGGATTTAAATTTAAGCTTAGTATAGCTATTAGCGATAGTTACTAAAGCTGGTAATTCCGCTGAAACTAGCTGTGTGCCACCTTCTATAATTTTTTTAGCGTGAAGAAGATTATCAGATATGGAGAAATCCTCACAATAAGTGACCTGTGTGAAATCTAATCTTTCAGATATTTCTGGACCTACTTGAGCCGTGTCACCATCAGTCGTCTGTAAACCACAGAATATTAAATCCGCTTTTTTACCATTCTTCTTAAATAAATATTCTAAAGTTCTGCATAAAGCATAAGCTGTCGCTAAAGTATCGGAGGCAGCTAATCTTCTATCTGATAAGATACAAGTCGCATCAGCACCATGTTCTAAAGCTTGGTAAAGTATATCTATCGCTGGCGGTGGACCCATAGTTACAGCGAATAATCTAGAATTAGGTCCGCCCATTTTTTTAGCATTAAGACCTCCTTGCAGAGCGAAAGCATCAAAGGGATTTAGCATTTTACCAGCTTTAGCCCTGTCTATAGTTCCGTCTGGATTAACACCGGCTTTGGATCTAGTATCTGGAACTTGCTTGATTAATACGTATATATCTAAATCTTTATTCATTGTGGTAAAACCTAATCCTACTTTAACCCTAAAGTCCTCATTAAGAGGGCTAAATTTCTAATCATTTAAATCGTGAGTAATTCTTTTTCTTTACTGCTCGCTAGTGCATCGATTTTTTCAATGTATTTATCAGTACTCTTCTGCACATCATTAGTAAAGTTTCTGAGAAGGTCTTCTGTCATATCCTTATCTTTCTTAGCGTCGTTTAGAACATCTCTTCTAACATTACGTATCGCGACTTTACCCTCTTCTATTATTTTCTTAGTCTGTTTCACTAATTCTTCTCTTCTCTCTTTGGTTAGCTCTGGAATCGTGATAATAAGCTTCTGACCATCATTCGTCGGGTTAAGTCCTACATCACTCTCTTTAATAGCTTTCTCTATTCCGACGAGTATGCTGTGATCAAAAGGAGTTATAACTAGTGTGCGTCCTTCGGGTACTGAGAGATTAGCTAAGGACTTAAGTGGCGTTTTAGAGCCATAATACTCGACCACCACTCTATCAAGTATAGCGGGGTTAGCTCGCCCAGTTCTTATGGTGAGAAGCTCTTTCTCAACCATTTCTAAAGCTTTTTGCATACGGTTTTCTAAGTCAGACATAATTACCATCATACACCTAGCCTGAATAGAAAAAAAGTGCTTTTCAACAAGAATTAATAAAATTAAAAAAAAATGCAGGTTTTTTCTAGTATCATTTATTTAGATATGGCCGCTGAACAAGTGATTTATATGAGTATTATTGCTGGAATATTGGCAATTATTTTTGGTCTGCTTTATTCTTTCTGGATTTTCAAGTTAGATACGGGTTCCGAAAAGATGATGGCGATAGCTTATGCTATACAAGATGGTGCAAATGCCTTTCTTCGCCGCCAATATATGACGATAGGTGCTGTAGGACTTATTCTTGCTGTGGTGATCTATTTCGTTCTTGGTGCGAAGATCTGTGCAGGGTTTTTAATAGGAGCAGTACTTAGTGGTTTAACTGGATTTATCGGTATGATGGTTTCGGTAAACTCTAATGTTAGAACCGCTCAAGCTGCAAGTGTTGGTATACACCGCGCTTTGGATGTCGCTTTTAGGGGTGGTGCTGTAACTGGACTTCTTGTTGTTGGTTTAGGCTTACTTGGCGTTACATTATTTTTTAATTACTTAAATGTTTCTTATCCTACTGAGATTGAGGATAACGTGAAAGCTCTTATAGGATTAGCTTTTGGTTCTAGTTTGATTTCTGTTTTTGCTAGGCTAGGTGGAGGTATTTTTACTAAAGCTGCTGATGTCGGTGCTGACTTAGTAGGTAAGGTGGAAGCTGGTATTCCTGAAGACGATCCTCGTAATCCAGCTGTTATAGCTGATAACGTTGGGGATAATGTTGGGGACTGTGCTGGTATGGCAGCCGATCTTTTTGAAACTTATACAGTAACTGCTACAGCGGTTATGCTTCTTGGTTTCCTTCTATATCCAGATGCGGTAAGAGCAGGAAATCTTTCGATGATTATTTATCCTTTAGCTATGGGAGCTACTGCAATAGTCGCATCTATTATAGGTAATTTCTTTGTTAAATTAGGTAAGAGCCAGAATATTATGAGGGCTCTTTATAAAGGTTTAGTGGTGAGCGGTTTAGTCGCTGCTGTAGGTTTCTATTACATTACTGATCTTGTCTTAGTAGATACAGAGTTTCCTAAAATTAATTATTACTATGCTGCTTTAATTGGACTTGCTTTAACTGGGCTTTTCGTTATTATCACAGAGTATTACACTTCTACTGATTTTCCACCGGTAAAGAAAATCGCTAAGGCTTCTGAGTCTGGTCATGCGACTAATATTATCGCTGGTTTAGCTATTTCTATGGAATCTACTGCTGCACCTGTTTTGGTTATAGTGCTTGCGATGCTTAGTACTTATACCCTCTGCGGCGTTTATGGAGTTGGTGTAGCTGCGATGAGTATGCTTTCTATGGCGGGTATCATAGTAGCCTTAGATTCTTACGGACCGATTACTGATAATGCTGGTGGTATAGCTGAAATGTCTGGTATGGACCCTGAGATTAGAAAAATTACGGATGCTTTAGACGCTGTCGGTAATACTACTAAAGCTGTGACGAAGGGCTATGCGATTGGCTCTGCTGCTTTAGCTGCGATAGTTTTATTTACTTGTTTTAAGGCTGATCTATTTCAAGCCATTATTGAATATAATGAAAAATTTGGTACTGAATTATTGCCACCTCAGTTTGATATTTCTGATCCTTATGTACTGTCTGGATTATTTATTGGTGGAATGATACCTTTCTTATTTGGTGCTTTTGCGATGCAATCGGTGGGTAAAGTTGCAGGTAAAGTTGTAACTGAAGTTAGAAGACAGTTTAGTGAAATACCTGGAATTATGAAATTCGAGGCTAAGCCAGATTATGCTAGATGCGTGGATATCGTTACTATCGGTGCGATTCAAGAAATGGTTATACCAGCCTTATTACCCGTGCTTATTCCTATTTTAATAGCTTTTATAGGAGTGTTTTATCTTAATGGCTATGAGCCGCTTTCTTCTGCTCGAATTATGGGTGGAGTTTTAGTTGGTAGTATCGTTACCGGTATATTTCAAGCTATTTCTATGACTTCTGGCGGCGGAGCTTGGGATAATGCTAAAAAATATGTAGAAGATGGACACTGTGGTGGTAAAGGTTCGGAAGCACATAAAGCTTCTGTAACTGGTGATACAGTTGGTGATCCTTATAAAGATACGGCAGGTCCAGCGATTAACCCGATGATTAAAATACTGAATATCATTGCACTTTTACTAGTCTCTTACTTAATTTGAGATCGCTCTATAAATCTCTTTCATCTTCGATATCTTCTAGTAGATCGGTTATACCATCACTGAGGCTTAGACCTTCGAGTAAGTCGCAGATATCTTCCTCGTCTTCTAAATCGTAATACTCATCGATGAAATCCTCTAGATACATTCCGTCATTCATTGCATATCTCCTTAGTTTTGATTGCTGAGGAATACATAAGGCATTTTTATTAAGTGGAGATTAAGAAATGGGAATTTTTAAGAATTGGTTTTACAGCATCGTTTTATTAATTCGGGGGTTTAAGCCCCCGAATCGGGTATAATTTGGCTATGCTGATACCTCGAAAATTATCAGAGAAATTATCTAATTCATTAAAACCAAAAAAAGTTTTAATGTTAGTAGGTCCAAGGCAGGTTGGTAAAACAAGCTTAATCAAGCAGTGCTTGGAGGGTACTCAAGGAGAAAAGAGGATGGATCTAAATGGTGATTTTTTGGCTGATAGAGAAATCCTTTTAAAAAAATCTAAGATTGAATTTGAAAACTTAATCGGCGATAGCTCTTTATTATTTATTGACGAGGCTCAAAAATTTGAAAATATAAATTTAACACTTAAAATTTTAGTAGATAATTTTCCTAGTTTGAAAATTATAGTCTCTGGCTCTGCTGCTTTTGAGTTAATGAGTAAGGTGCGGGAATCCTTGGCTGGAAGATTGATTAAACTAAATCTTTTCCCTATCGCTCAATTAGAGCTATCTGAAATCGAATCTAGAAGAGAAACTCAAGAGAATCTCTTTAGGAGAATGATTTATGGTTCTTACCCTGAAGTGATAACTTTAAAAACTGATAAAGAGAGGGAGGAGTATTTATATAATTTCGTAGAAGCTTTTTTATTTAAAGATATTTTCGAATACGAGGGTATTAAGAATTCTATTAAAATTAAAAGACTTTTACAGCTTTTAGCTCTTCAGTTAGGACAGGAAGTTTCTCTTAGTGAAATCGGCTCAGAGCTTAGTATGGATAAAGAGACTGTGGCGAGGTATTTAGATTTATTAGAAAAGACTTTCGTTATTTATGAAAGAGTAGGATTTAGTTCGGGGAATTTACGTAAAGAAATAAGTAAAACTAAAAGATATTATTTCTACGATAATGGCGTAAGGAATGTTCTCATTAATAATCTGAACTCTCTTGAGATACGTTCAGGTAAAGAGATTGGGCAGCTCTGGGAGAGTTATATTATTACTGAGAGGCTAAAGTACTTAAATTATAATGAAGATATTCCTCGGCAGAATAGTTATTTCTGGCGTACTTATAATCAGAGTGAAATAGATTTAGTGGAGCAGGGAGGAGTTTGCGAGCAGTCCCATAATTTAAATGCTTATGAAATTAAATGGACGGGAAAACCTTCTCTAGAGCCGCCTTCAGAATGGCGGAAATTATATCCTCAAGCGAGTTTCCTGCAAATTAATCGTGATAACTATTTAGAATTTATAGGAGCTGATTTTTAATAGGAGACTTTTTTTAAAGACAGAAGATATTTAACGATTTTTCTGATGTTCACAAATATCTTTAAGCATACAGTTCCCACACTGAGGTCTGCGTGCTATGCAGGTTTCCCTGCCATGAGCAATAAGCCATAGGCTAAATATAGCCCAGTGTTTTTTAGGTATTAGCTTATTTAAATCTTGTTCTATTTTTTCTGGAGTTTTTTCTTTAGTAAGACCCAATAGCTGTGTAATACGGCTTACATGGGTGTCTACGACTACCCCCGCTGATTTTTTAAACCACTCACCGAGAACGACATTCGCTGTTTTTCTACCTACACCAGCTAGAGCTACTAGCTCTTCCATGGTGTCTGGAACTTCACCTGCGTGATGGCTCACTAGTCTTTCTGCCATGGCTTTTAAATTTTTAGCTTTATTTTTATAAAAGCCACAGGATTTAATAACAGCTTCTAAATCAGGGAGCTTTGCAAGAGCGAGCTTCTCGGCTGAAGGATAGCGGGTGAATAAAGCTGGGGTGGTGAGATTTACTCTATCATCGGTACACTGAGCTGAAAGTATGACAGCGCATAAAAGTTCAAAGGCGTTAGCGTGACTTAGGTAGCATTCTACATCTCCGTATTTTTTTTCTAGTGTATTAATAAGGGTCTTAATATTTTTTTTAATCATGATTGATTCATTGATATTTTTCTATTAATGGACTGCTTGCGAACTTCAATTTCTGCGTTTTCGTTAATCTTTTTTATTATTCTCTAATATGGATTTATTATTTTCTAACACAGAATTAATACTGAATCCCTTTAAATTACCATGTTTTAGCTGCTCCATAAGAGGATTTAATAATTCATCTGTAATTTTAAACATCGAATGAACTTCTGAGATATTATGGTGTTTGAGCTGTGAAAAGCTGTCCTGGATTATTTCTTTAAGCTCTTCTAATATCTCTTCTCGACTTAAATCATCACTTAGATTATATTTCTCTTTTACTCGATAGAGTGTATTATTAATTCGCTTTCGAGTGCTGTTCATTTCTTCTGCTACGGTAGCCGTACTTTTTCCGATAAGCAAAGAAGTGATTGTGCAGAATTCATAAAAAGTCATCTTCCCAATTTTTTTTAATGCACTTTGCTCTGACTGAGCGGAATCTATATAAATACCTTTCTCGCCATGCTCGACTCGTTGAAGTATATCTAAAATAATGCTTTTATCAGTAGAGAATTTACCACCGAGGAAAACTGCTTCTAGACCTAATTTTTCTGCTTTGTAGATAATAGAACTCTCGTAAGAAGCTGTAAATAGAATAATTTTAGTTTCAGGATTATGTTTTTTCATCCATTCGGCAAGTAGTAAGCCGCTGTTTTTAAGACCTAGATTCGATTCGCAGAGTTCGCCTAAGTAGCAGTCAAGCCAAACTAAATCAGGTTTATATTCCATGAAGGCAGATTCTGCAAGCTTGCTTGAATTGCAGAATGCTTTTATTTGAAAATCCTTTTCTAGAATGCCACTGATATAGTCCCAAGTTGTACATTGGTCTTCGACTACTATGGCTGTAGATTTTTCTTTATTCAATATTTTATTTTTTTCGTCAGTCATGATTTTATTAGTAGTCTTTATTTAATTTGAGCATGGGTGAGCTTTATAAAATATCTGGATGCTAAGTTAATATCGGTCTAAATCTAGCTGAACATGATGTTTTAAGATTTTCTCTTGCTTGAGAAGGTCTTTATAAGCGACTTCTAAGTCTATTTCTGTGAAGTTTAATCCAGTATCTTTTAAATTTAAATTTTTATAGCCATTTAAATTTTTTATCTCACTTGTAATTGAATTAAGATCGCCTCGCTTACTGTGAATTATATTTTCAGTTTTTTCGATGATTAGCCTTTCCTGCTGCAAGCAGTAATTCGTATTTAAGAGAGGGATTATTAAATACTGCAAGAGAATAAAGCTACTAGTGGCAAGGAAGCTGATGTTTAGGAGTGAGATCTGCATGTCTAAGATTGAGTTTTAAGGGTTTTTTATTAGAAGCTGATTTTCATTATTTATTTTTTCAGAATTTTCTTTATGAGATTTTATGCTTTTTATACTAATATCCGTATTTAAAATAAATAGTTTTTCTATTACAAAAATAAAGCTAAAAAGACTTAGGAAAATTAAAGAGCTTGAGATTACTTTTTCTATCATCGTTCACATCCTTTCGTTGTTCATATCCTTTCGTTTAGTTATTTTTAAATAGATGCTTGAAAGTATCATCTACATTCTGGTCTAGATTAAAATCTTCCTTCTCAGCTTTAAGCGCAATAAATAAAATGTTCTTATTATTCTGTTTACGATGTGATTCACCTAAAAAAGGAATTATTCTTGCTAGGGGTGATTTAGCTTTACTAAAGCTCTCTGATTCAGTGAGGAAGCTGTTTATAATAATTTCTTGTCCATCTTGAAGCACAGTTCCATTATTTGTGAACTGTTCATTAAAGACAGGTATCGCAAAGCCATTTAGATTATTATTACTAGCTTCTGCCGAAGTTAATCTACTAGCGAGTTGTACATCAATTAAATCATCATCCAATTCGGAAACACGAAGCTCACCATGGAAGCCTATCGGTATATATTCTATACCTAGTGTGTTTCCACTGATATTATTATTTATTCTAGGAATAGGAAATCTACTTCCTTTTCCTAGACTGACTTCTTCGCCAGAGTGAGTCACTAATGAAAATTCATTGACGAGTTTCAGAACGCCTTTTTCTAGAAGATTATTAATTAGTAAATTTAAAACCGTTCCATCAAAGAGTTTTAACGCTCCACTTGCAAGATTACCTCCCATAACTTGCGAGCCTAAGTTTATTAAACCAGAGACATCAAAATTAGAACTACTCTGGTTATTAAAAAAGTTACTAGCAGATCTAATATTAGCTGGGCTTAAAACGGGTGAACCAACTGCTCCGCGAACATCACTGCCAGTGCCAGTAATTAAGATGCTGTTCATAAACTGGTCTACGTATCTAGAATCCATTTCAAGGAATCTAACTTTAACCTTAAATCTAGTGGCTTCCTTTACTTTAATAAAAGAGATTACTTTTTCTGATTTAGAAGCTAGGACTAAGTCGCGATGAATATTCTCTATGTTCTTAAGACTGTTTAGGTTTTCGTAGTAATTAATGAAACTTTGATTGGAGTTGTCTGAGTTACTAGCAGCGACACTTTTAGAGCTATCTTCAGTATTTCTGAAATTCCCCCCAGGATTAGAAAAGATTTTAATACCATCATCATTAACGGCTTTCGCAGCATAGGATAAAGCAAGAAGTGCATTTTTAGCATTGCTAACAGTACCTTTTAAAAAGATATTCGCTTTAGCTTGGTCATTGTTTATGCTAAATGACTGTATAGGTAGGGAGCTTAATACTTTAATCCTTTCTTCTGGAGATGAATTTGGCATGCCGAAAAGCTCATTTAACTGTAATTCTAATGCTTCAAAATTAGGGTTAACTTTTATCTCTATTTTTATAATCTCATTACGGCACTTGAAGCTAACAGTACTTACACCTATGTTTAAGGCTTTAATCATAAATTCTCTGTAACCATTATCACTAGCGGCAAGTGGGCTTATATCAATTAATTCAGCTTCCTTCTCTTTATTTAAGTAATGTATTAAAGTTACAGGCTGCTCAAATTTTATAAAATCTATATCGCCAAGATACATGGATTTATGTAGTGAGGTGTTTTTAATTTCTGATAGAAAGCTGACTGGGCTAGCTGTTAAGCTATTCAAGCTAAGTGAAATGTAGACTATGATTAGGTAAATGATTTTCATTATAAAAAGGCTCCTTGAAGAGAGAATTTAATCGCAAGAAACAGAGGATAGGAGCTAATTAAGAGCATTAGCATTACAGGTGCTAGGAGATAGAGCTGTATATTCTCAATTAAATTATTTCGTTTAGTTTCATCAGCTGAATGGTATTTTTTTTCAATTTTTTCAGTAAATTTTAGTAATTCATTTTTTGAGCTAGAAAGATTAATGCCTACTAAAATATTTTTAAAGTCTTGGCTGAAATCATTATCCCAAGTGAAGTTCTCTATAGCTTTCTGCATACCAAATTCCTCGAATTCATCAATAAATTTTATAAGTAAATTTTTACTTGCGCTGAAATCCTGTGGTAAACCCTGAGCGATGTTTCTTAATGCGGTTTTTAAGGGCTGATTATTTTTAATGCAGAGTATTTTAATGCAGCTAAGTAGGTGCGGGAAGCTGCGACGAATAGATTCTTTACGCAAATAAATCTTTAAAGGTATATCAAGAAAGCTGTGTATGAGTAAGCCTAAGAATATAATTCTTGAAAATGGCTCTGCAAATAAATATGAAATTTTAAGTAGGATAATGAAAATAAAAATCTTAGCGAGCCAGATTTTAAAAAATTCTTCTTTAATGCCTAGTCGTACAGCTGAAGTGAAAAGTTTATCAAGGCTATTTAATTTTAAAGTCTTTTTAATAAAGGAACCTAAGTGAATGCAGGGTGCTTTTAAATTATTTATAAAAAGATTTTCTTCTCTATGATCTTGGCTGTAAATGAGAGGGTTGTATTTAGAAGAGCTTCTGTCACTTTCAGTGGTGAGTAGAATTTTTAAGCTAAAGAGGCTAAGTATCATGGCTACTAGGCTGAGTAAAAAATATAGAATGAAGAGGCTCACAGTAATTCCTCTTCTTTCGTACTGATAAGAATAGTAGAGATGAGATAAGATGACCAAAATAAAGTTGAGCAGTAAAACATTTCTACTATTCTCCCTGAACTTTGCCACCAAGAATCAGGGCCGAGATTTAAGCTTGGCAGTATACCAAAAATAATGATGAGGTAGATAACTAGCATACAGTCCATGGTTAGAAAGATAATCCCAGTGGTGTTTTTGAGCTTTTCTTGATTTTTATCGCAGGCACTAAAGTAGTCATACGCTGCCTCAAAAGCGGTTGCTTGATTTTGAGAATAATTTAACTCTAGACTTAATATTTGAGCTGGCAGTGCAAGGTAAGCAGTTCTGTATCTATGACTTAGTCCTATATAAAATTCAGGTAATTTTTCGCTAATATTGCTGGCGTGGTGATCTAAAAAGAATTTAATATCAGTAGCTAAAATTCCTTGATTATTATTTTCTAAAACTTCTTTACAAGCTTGATCTAGAGTCGCTCCTTTCGCTAATTGAGTCTGTATGGAAAACGTTATGCTTTGTATTTCGCTACTGAGCTCACTGCGAAACTGTTTATTGAAAAAATTTAGAAGTCTGTAACTCAGTGAAATACTTATGATCAGGGTTAATATGAAAGCATAGAAGCCATTTGTTATGGCTTTTGCGAAAAGAAAATAGCTGCTGACACTGACTGCTAGAGTGAGAATTAAATATAAATGAAAGAGTTCTTTCTTGGTGAAGAAGAAATTCCCACATCTAAAGTGTTCTAGGTCTTTGATTCGTTTCTTTTGCTCTTGCCTAGAGCTATTGCCGATTAAGCTGAAAATGTCTCTGGAGGATATTCCTCTTTGACGGTGTAAATTAGTCCCAGCGCGATTGTGAAAATATAATACGCATAGAAATGTTGTGCAAATGCCTATTAATATTAGTAAGCTGCTAAACATTTTAGAATTTAAAATCCACTCCTTTAGCTGAAAAATAGTTTTCTAATTCGCTAGATTTATTTACGCAGTTAAATTCATAACCATTATATTTAAACAGTTCTAGGTATTTAAAGTGACCGCCATTGATAGGGTCATAGCCTTGAATATGGCTAATGCTCTTAATGACACGTTTTTTATTTGTACTATCTTGTTGAATAAGAATTAATATGTCTAGAATCTTGGTGCTGAGCTGCTTTACTTCGATATCACTAGGCGTATTTGGGTTGAGTTTACAGAGGTAGACTAAATTCTCTAAGGCTTTAGATACTTCATTATCACTGTATTTCACGGTGAAGTGAAATGTCATCAAGCAGCCTAGTATATTCTGTGCAAGCTGTAGTATCTCCCATGCTGAGCCATCTCTAGCTTCTGAGAGGGCGACATATTTAATACTGTGTCTTTTACAGGCTTTAACTAATTTATAGATATCTATACTGTCACTCAAATTTTTATAATCACTGAGTTTGAGAAATATTAAGTTTTCGGTGTTGGGCTGAATTTCTGGAGTGTCTTCTATAATAGCTTTGCGAGCTTGGCTGCTCCACTCATCTGTAAGCGCGCTTAGTAAGGTCGTTTTACCTGTCCCCATGGTGCCAGCTATAGCTATGTTTAGACCAGCTTTTTGGCAGGCAAGAAAAAAGTTTTTAATCTGAGTATTAAACATTCCCTCTGCTTCTAGATAATTCAGGTCATAAGCCTGCTCAGGATGAATTCTTATAGTTAAACAGTGATGTTTCGAGGCTGGTGGGAAAATAGTAGAGCCTCGAAGTTTATTAAAAGCTAAGTCGAAATCTAATATGGGATTACTGAAATTTACCTGATAGTTATTTGCATTAATGCTATTCGTTTCATGAATTAGTCTTTCTATCACTGTTTTAAGCTGCTCTTCTGAAATAAAGTTAATTTCTATTTTTTGAAATCCTTTTTTAGTTTCAATAAAAATTTCTTGATAATTATTAATCTGAATTTCGATAATGGTTTCAAGGACGAATCTCTCTTCAAAGTACTTATAGATACTATCTTCTATAAATATTTCTTTCATTTGGCTGTGTTTAAAAGTTAGAGCTAGTATCGGAGTTATAGGACCGTAGTAAATTAGATCGTTAATCAGCAAGTCCTTGCAGAATTCTAAATCTCTTTGGGAAAGCTTTTCAGTGTAGTCAAGGAAGTTATATTTTAAATTACTTATAAGCTCAGAGGTAAAGTCTTTTAGGGCGAGTGCTTTGTGAGATTTTTGTTTTAATAAAGTCTCCAGAGGTATTTCATTTTTAATTTTACTGGCGAAGCTGAAATTTTCTTTACTAAGTTTTTCCTTTAAGTTTAGTGAAATTTCACTAGTGTTGTTAGGCTTGAGATACTCCTCTATTAAGGTGTAGAGTTTTTCTCTTAATTTAAATACCAGTTCAAAATTGATTTTATGATCGAGGATGAAGATACTCATTTTTTGATTTACCTCTGCGTTAATGAAAACCACTTATTTTCTATTCTCTTTTCTGTGCCAAAATCTAAATTCATTTTATGTAGCATTTCATTTGCAAGAACTTCAGCGGAGTTGAATTTCGATTTTCGATTTTTTAAAAATAGAGCAAGATTAAAGTCTAAGTCACTCACCAAGAGGGGCTCATCTTCTAGTTTTTCTAGCCATTCTTGTTTCGTGACTTCACGATATTTTTTAATTTGGGCATTTGAGCTGCTGATAATACTGAAGCATAGAAGTTTATATTCGTTTTCTAGAAAGCTTTTTAGTCTTTTATAGTCTTCATGAATATTCGGTCTATTTTCAAGAACTATAAAAAGATATTTAGTCCTTTTTAAGAGCTGAATGTTAATCTCTGAACTGAAGTCATTTGCGATATCAATTAAACAGTGATCGAATTTTTCGATAGCAAGATTGAGAGCATTATCTAATTTTATCTGATCTAGAGTTGGAATGAGTTTGAAGCTAGGGTTCTTGAAAAGACTTAGGTACAGGCTGTTTTCACCAAGCTTAGTAGGCTCAAGATATGTTTTTAGCCAATTTATATCAAACATAGAATATTGCATTATGCTGCTTTCCAGCAGTGTTTTAAAATCTTGAATATTAAGCAGCTGTCTAATTGTTTGGTAAAGAGATGTTTCAGAAAGAAGAGTTTTCTGATCTTTTAAACCGAGTAGTTTAGCAAGGCTTAAGAAGACTGAGCTGCTATCTAAACTATTAGTTAAACTGCTGATGCAGAGTAGGTTTTTAGTTTTGTTTTTAGTATCCTTCTCTTTTTCTAGGTTTAGAATGAATTTTTCTATGCTGCTTTCGTCTTCAGTAAAAGCTCCGAAGAACCCGAATTTACTGGCTTCATGTAAGCTTGCGTTAGGTAAGAAAACCAGAATTTTGATTTTTTCTAATTTGAAATTGCTTAAATATTTACAGAACTCTAATGCTTCTAGCCTTCTTGCAGAGGCATTTATAACTATTAAATCAAATTTATTAATATTATTTCTAATACTCAGGAAGTTTAAGCCGTTTTCAAATTTAACTGCTTCTGAAATAATATATGATCTATTTCTAAGTTCATTTAAAGCATTGATTAAGCAGTCTGCTTCTTCAATTTCAGAGATTAATAATGCATGTTTCATTGTTAATTGAAAACCTTTTCTTTAAGTCCACTACTGATAACTAAATTCTGAAAACCCTTATTGAGCTGTTGATTAAGATTCTTTGTAAAAGTATTGATTCCTTTTAATTGATGATTTGGATGAAATTCAGAGCTATTATTAATCGCAATTACAAGCTGATTTTTTACTTTTGCGAGCAGAGCTTGCTCGTAATGACTTTTATGAACGGCAAGAGTTAGCTGTAGTTTATCGTTAGAGTTTCTATTCGTGTCTGGATCTTGGTATGTAGAATTTACTAAGATTATTTTTGCCGTAGTCGTTATTTGCTGAATTTTATTTTCCTTGTCACTGTGGTAGAGGGAGATAAGATCTCCAGCTTGAAGATATTTATTTGCCCCAAGGTTTTCTGCACTGTATTCAAGTAATATATGCTCAATAGGAATTAGCTTATTTAATAAATCGTTAGCGCTGTCATTCAGGTGTTCACGGCGAATTAGACTACCTTTTGCGATCGGTATCCTAACATGTTTGCCTATGATACTGGTATCGAAAATTAACTCAGGGTTTTCTTGCTTGTTTAATTTAAATTCACAGGGGATAATGCTAGAGAGGCTTCCAGTATTTTCAGGAAGAGAATTTTTCAAGGGCTCTGATTTATCTTTTTCTATGATTTTTATGAAAAGCTCTTTAGGGTATGGAATACTTTCTAGGTCAGTTTTCTGTAAGATTTCACCGATTTGGATGTCTCTGTTACTAACTAAAACATTGATTAATTCTTGCTTGTTATAAAGTCTTAGCTCGTTTTTGATTTTTAAATATTCTTTTAAAGCAAGACCCAGGCTGATCAAAACGATGCTCAGTAATATCGTTAAGATTTTCTTGTTGTGCAACCTTAAATAAGCAGCAAAATACTCTACAGTACTAGCTTTACTGCCTCCATTAAAAATATCCATAATATACCCGTAGTAAAAGTTTATTTTGCTGTAGCACTGCTTGTGCCAAGAATAGAATTCATTTCAGTATTTAGCTTAGTGTTGATTTGTGTGCTACCGTTCTGCATACTTGTGGTTAACTGCTGTATCGCAGGAACCGAAGCTGAAATAACTGCTGCTACTAATGCTCCATATATAAGTATTTCTTTCATATTTTCTCTCCTTGTTTTGTTTGTAAAGTTCAGCTTAAATCTTTTTTTCTTGAAAGTGGAAAAATACAGGGATAACCACACTAGGATATTTGATTTAATTGGACTTGTTTAAATGCCTAATCTTGATCTAAGTATTAGATTAAGTTGAAAAAAGATGTTAACAGACGAAATACAGTTTGAAGGAAAATTTTGTTGAAAGTGTAAATATGGTTTTTTTATTTTAAATATTTGAGTATTCTTTTTATTTACTCTGAGCTGAGATTCCGCAATTTATGGAACTTAGAGTAAGGCAAGGGTGTTTAAAAGATAAGATATAAACTATGGCAGAGAAACATAAATCTATAATCCTTGGAATCACTGGAGCAAGTGGTACTGTTTATGGTTTGCGTTTACTTGAATATCTTTTATCTCAGGGGACTGCTCGCAAACGTACAAATTCAAGGCTGAGGAGGACGAATGACCGCAGTGTACTACAGATACATGAGGATCATGAGGACGACGAAAACGCAGAAGTTGAAGATTGCGAGCAGTCCCCTCAGGGTTATGTTGTTGATGTAGTTTTCTCTAATAATGCTCTGAAGGTATCTAAGCTTGAATTAGATCAAGACTGGGAAGGCTTAAATGTGCAACTGCTTAAACAAGCAGTATTGGAACATCTTTTCAAGAATTCAACTGCTTTAGATATTGATGCAGTGAAGAAACGAGTAAATTTTTGGCATGAATCCAATATAGCAGCGAGCATCGCAAGCGGCTCTTATCAAGTAGAAGGGATGGTGGTGAGTCCCTGTAGCGTTGGTACTCTTGCGCATATCGCTCTGGGAACTAGTCATAATCTGATTTCTCGTGCAGCTGATGTCATGCTCAAAGAACGTAAGAAGTTAATTTTAGTAGTCAGGGAGACGCCTTTCAGTTCTATTCATTTGAGAAATATGCTCACATTAAGCGATGCAGGCGCAGTGATTTTACCTGCGATTCCAGCTTTTTACCATAGACCTCACTCTATTCAAGACCAGGTTGATTTTATTACTGGTAAGACATTAGATTCTTTTGGCATAGATTCAGATTTATTTAAACGCTGGAGATAGTCTCAGGGAGATTCACTAATTTTTAAAAGATAAAGAATTTCAGCCTTGCTAGAATAGCGATTATGTTTTCAGCAAGTGAGCTCAATCCTCGTGAGTTTATATATTTTGATTTTGAGACTACTGGGCTTGATCCTAAGGCAGATCGTATCTGTCAGATAGGGGCGATATTACCAGATGGGACGGAGTTAGATGTTTTAATTAATCCTGGCTGTTCCATACCTCAATCTGCGATTGACTGTCATGGAATTACTGATGAGATGGTTAGCTCTGCAAGCTATTTTCATGAATATGCAGAATTACTTTTAAAATCTTTGGCTCAGGTTAAGTATTTTGTTGCTTATAATTTTGTGTTTGATTTTCAGTTTTTACAGTATGAGCTGCACCGTGCTACTGGTCATATTTTAAAGGAAGCTGATTTTACTTTCGTCGACCCTTACTTGATTTTTAAAAAAGCTTTCCCCCATAGTCTTGCTAATGCCTATAAATTCTACTTCGCTAAAGAATTTAAGGGTATGCATAATGCAATTCATGATATTCGTGCGACTAAGGAAGTTTTTATCGCCCAAATGGAAAAGCATTCAGAGCTTTTTAGTGGTGGATTAGAGAAATTAGAGTCAGAGACTTTAGGCTCTCGAAAAAGCATACTTGGTAAGTGGTTTAAGACTGAGGATTCTAAAGTAATTTTTACTCAAGGAAAATATAAGGGCTTAGCTATAGCTTCAGAGCATAACTCTTACTTGAAATGGATATTAGGTCTTGATGATATTACGCTTTCTGAGAAAGTTTTTATCGAAAGCTTGCTTTAATTTTTATCAAATAATCTCTTTCATCTAACTTATATCTGTCAGATAAGGATGATGAATTATGGTGATGAATTTAGAAATTAAAACTTCAATAGAATCAAGATTTATTTCTCAAGAGAGAGTGGAAAATGTGTGCTTTATTAAAGATGAGGAAGGGCAGAAGTTAGGCTTCGGTAATTCTTTTTCAGGTAACAAAATAGTAATTACAGAAGATTCTAAAGGTATTTTAGTTTCAATAGAATATTTAGCAGATGGTACTAAGATTTACCACATGGAGAAAGATAGTAAAGGTCTTCCAGCTATGCATGAATTTAGAGCAGACGGCTCAGAGGTTATTTATCTTTTTAACGCAAAGCAACAACTAGAGAAAATGGTTAACATCAAAGAATCTGGGGATAAAGTTACGCATTGGTTTTCTCCAGATGGTAAGCAGATTATTAGTCAAGAGCAAAGACTTAAGGGTGGAATAGTTTTTAAAGCTAGTGACTGTACAAGTGAAGCTACAGTTTGGCTTAAGAATGATGGTGAAACTATTTGTTCTGGTTCGGAAACATTAATTCAGCATTTACAAGAAGTATTTGCTAAATTTTTAGATGGAATGAAAATTCTTTAAAGTTCTAAAGGTTTCAGTAAAATGTTAGATTCACTATTAAATCAATTTGTTTTGGATAAGGTCCGCAATTATTCCGTTTATAAATTTTGCCGATTCATCGGTGGAATATTTGCTAGCGAGGTTTAAAAACTCAGAGATAGCGACTTGTTTATCGACAGGGAAGTTTTGTATTTCAATGATGCACATAGTAAGAAGTGCTTTATCAACTTTACGAATTCTAGATATATCCCATTTTTGAGACACCTCTTGAATTAACTTTTCGGCTTCAGCTTTCTTTTCAAAATATTTAGATACTAATTCTAAACAAAAAGCTTTAGTCTGTTCATCTTTATAGTGCCAGAACAATTCTGGTATTTGCATTGATTCATCAATTAAATTCAGTGCTTCGTAGCATTTATTAATTTCATCCAAAAATTCCTGGGTAGAAGGCAGCATTACTGATAGTGGCACAGTGTGCTGTTCATTATCAGCATGGTTAACTTGATAATCCATGATCTTTCTTTCTACCTGAAGAAAAAAAGATTCTGCCGATTTCACATTATCTTTACAGTGATCACTGAGTGTTCTTAGGCTAGATAAGCACAGAGCATCGAAATCTGTCATCGCTAGCTTTAAACTATTATTAGGTAATTGGAAGCATGCAAGGAAAGCTATTTCTCTTGCTGCTGATCTTTTTTCCATTAGAATAATACTATCAGCATGAGAGCTGGGATGGTTTTAAGAAAGAATATTTAAATAAAATATAAACTATTTGGATGAAAATGTATTAACTTAATTGTTGGTATATGTTATAATATTATGAACAAAGGAACAAAACTCCGAAAATAGAGACTCTATAAATAGTGGCTTACATGCTTCGTAAAAAAAGCTGGGCCAAAGTAGTAAAAAATATTTTGCTCTCACCTTTGTAATAAGTAATTACGCAAATCAACTAAGGAGATAAATACAGAGAATGTCTAGAAAAAAAAGAAACACGTCTGAGATGATGGAAGAAGGCGATTTACTGAGCTTTGACGATGGACTTATTGATGCCGATGGCTTCGATGATCCCATTGGGCTAACTGATATTTCCACGGATTCAATAGAGAATGATGTCATTTCTTCTGCAGCTAGCAGAAAATCGATAGATTCAGGAGATGATGATTTAGGGGAAAACCTAGAATCTACGTCCCCGCTTTCTGATGATTCAGTGAAAATGTATTTAAGGGAAATCGGTAGAGTACCTCTTCTTAATGCAAAGCAAGAGATTGAACTTGCAAGACGTATTAAAGAGGGTGATATCGAAGCTAAGCGTAAACTAGTTCGTCATAACTTGAGATTAGTAGTTTCTATTGCGAAGAAATATATTAATAGAGGTTTACCGTTTCTAGATTTAATTCAAGAGGGTAATCTTGGTTTAATCAGAGCTGCTGAGAAGTTTGATCCAGAGAGAGGTTATAAGTTTAGTACTTATGCTACTTGGTGGGTTAGACAGGGTATCACTAGATCCCTTTCTGATAAATCTAGAACGATAAGAGTTCCTGTTCACATGGTAGAAACTATTAATAAGTTTAAAAAAGTTGCAAGAAGACTTGGACAGCTTTTTGATAGAAGACCTACTGAAGAAGAACTTGCTCAAGTAATGGAAGTATCTACTCAGAAGATTAAAGAGATAGTAGCAGCTATGAGAACACCAGTTTCTCTTGAGGCTCCTATTAATAATGAAGAAGATGGTAAGTTAGAGGATTTTATTGCAGATTCTTCTGATAATGTACATCCAGAACTTCGTGCTACTGAGCAGTTACTTGCTAATGATATTCTTAGAGTGCTTGAAACGTTAACGCCGAAAGAGAAAGCTGTAGTACAGTTGAGATTCGGTATTGATTCAGGTCAAGAAAGAACTTTAGAAGAAGTTGGCAGACTCTTAGGTATCACTAGAGAGCGCGTTAGACAGTTAGAGTTCCGTGCTCTTAAGAAGCTGAGACATCCAGATAGAGCGATTAAGTTAAGAGATTATTTAACTGCTTAATTCTTTGATGGGTTAATCCGCTAGTTTCTAAAATAAATTTGATTTAAGAGCCACAGTAATGTGGCTCTTTTTATTTTCTGACGTTGAACTTACACTTTGGGCGTGTAGCCAAACGAACAAGTTCAAGCTTTTTGCAGCAGTCCCTGAGAATAATGACCCTATCAGTAATGTGTATTTCGATTTGTGCTATAATTGAAGCAAAAGAATCCTTAAAACTCTAGATGATTAACTCTGCAATTTTGCCATTTAAATTAGATCAAACTGAATCTGATCAGGCACCATTAACATCAGCAGCGTTGAAGGAGGGGCTTTGTTGCTGGAAGTCCTACTGCAAGACAAGAAGCAAGCTTAGCCCTTGAAGCTCATAAAGATGATCTAGCTGATAAAGACGCTGTATTAAAGCCAGCATCTATAGAATTGAAGTCGACGCCTAGCCAATCAATTGTTAAGCGAGATCTTGTCTCGGACGCCTTTGATGGTCTTGCTAAAAATAATTCCTTTAATACTACTTTAGACACTATATCTAATGGTATTTTAGCCTCTCTATTTAGTGCTTCTCTTTTTGAATCACGTATACTGAAATTACCAGAGGGTTTTATAAAAGGCTTTAGCGGCTTTGCTGATAAAGGTAATCGTGTTTTTCAGGCTTTAAATTCTTTAAAAAATATTTGTAAACTCTATCCACGCAAGGATTATATTAATGCCTTTGGGCATGCTGGAGATTGGCTGGCTTTAGCAGTGTCTAAAAGTAAAGATCATTATAACGATAGGGGCTGGATGTCTCTTGCTTGGTATGTTTTCGCTCATTCTTTAAATATTATGAATTCCAAAGAGTCTTTTGAAAATATGGATGAATATAAGTCTCATATAAAACTAGGTTTGACTAAAATTAAAGAGAATTTTTTTACAAGTCCTAAGGTTTTTGCCGAGAGATTATTTAAACATGAACATGCGATGATGGGCGTTCTCGGTGCGGCCTTAGCTTTTACTGGTGGAGCTTCTTTTCGAGTTTTAGAGAAGTTATTTGGGGCTAATGGTAGAGCTATTGGTACTACTTTGCGAAGCTTAGGTGGGATGTGCCAAGGTTTTGAGGGGATGAAACCCGGTCATATACTTTCAGGTAGAATCTTCTTTGGCTTATCTGGTTATGCTCAAAGTATGGGAGCTTTGGTTAATATACTCTCTGATACTATTGGGAAAAATCATAAAGCGGCTTTAGATCCATTAAGCTTTGCTTTTGGTAGTTTAGGTAGAATTCTTTATCGTATATCTAATGAAAGGGGAGAAGCTGGGATGGAAAATAAAGAGATTAGTTTGAAAAATCTAAAGGATTTGATACCAGCTGTCATGGCGGGAATTAAACCTAAATCATCCTCGTTAGCCCTTGTCTAATAAAGTGTAAAGCTAAGATGTTTCTTAAAATTTTGAATGATTTTGCTCTAAAAAGTTATAATATTTGACGTGCACTCCAAAAAGAGAAGCAATATATTTACCAAGATCATTATTCTTGCTGTACTTGCGAGCTTTTTGCTTACAAGTATCTTGCCGCTCTTTGCTTTAATTGATCTAACAGGTAAGCAGTCTTTAACCGTAAATGAAAAGAAGAGAATTCTAGATGATATTAATGAACAGAAGAGTACACTTTCTGAGAAGATAAAACAGGCAAGATTAAAAGAAGCTGAGGCATCTAAAACTTTAAGGCAGATTGATCATAAATTAACTGATGCAAGAAAGCAGGTGGCTGTTCAAAGCCGTTATTTAAGTTCTAATCAGGAAGCTTGGAAAAAAACTAAAGCCCGTTTAGATGAATTAAATGATAAAAAAGCCATAGTAGAAGAGAAGGCTAAAGAGCGTGTAGTCGCTATTTATAAGAAAAGCCAATTACGTTTTATTGATAGCTTAATTCGCTCACAGAGTCCTACTGATTATATGGATTATCTATATTTTCAGAGAAAAGTTATAGATTTCGATAAGAAACTTTTAGATACTCTTAAATCTCAGTCTGAGGATATAGCGAAATATGGAAGCTCATTAGAAGAAGAGACTAAGCGCATTGAGCAGATTGCAAGTAAATTAAAGAATATCGAAGAGGATATTGTTTATCAACAGAAAAAACAAAAAGAAATACTTTCTAAGCTTCGTCAGGAAACGGCTATGTATGAGAGTTCGGAGAGGCAGTTAGAGAGAGAATCGATTAAACTTGTTTATAAAATTTCTGAGCTTTCGACTGGTAAAAATGACAACCCTGAATCCACTGGCTCATTTAGCTATCCTGTTCGAGCACCTATAACTTCTCCATTTGGTCCTAGAAGACATCCTATTTTTGGTGTAAGAAGCATGCATAGCGGTATTGATTTAGCTGCTCCTTATGGTACGCCTATAAAAGCTTCAGAGGGTGGAGTTGTAATATATTCTGGTTGGTACGGTGGTTACGGTAAAGTTGTAATTCTTGACCATGCTAAAGGCTTTTCTACTCTTTATGCTCATTTATCTTCGACTAAAGTTACGGTAGGTGCTAGGGTGAAACAGGGTGAAGTAGTTGGCTTTGAAGGTTCTACTGGTTATGCGACTGGTCCTCATCTGCATTTTGAAGTTAGAGAGCAGGGTAAGCCTAAAAATCCAGTTATTTACTTAGGTGGAAATTAACACCATTCTATAAAATTTATTAAAATATTAAAGAGGCTAAAAAATTAAGGATTTAAAGAAAAATATTATTAGATTACTAGTATCCGCTTTATTATTAGTGATTTTTTTGCAGGTATTTAAATTTAATCCTAAAAGCTTTATAGATAAGATTTTGCAGCTCGATTTAAGGTTCTTTGCTTTAGCATCTTTTTTTAGCGTGCTTACGATTGTGACTAATACTTACCGTTGGTGGATCATAACTAAAGGTTTTAATTATAAAATTTCTTATTGGACTGGTTTACTTTGGTATTTTGAAGGCATGTTTGCGAATAATTTTTTCCCTAGTAATGTAGGCGGAGATGCTTTAAGAGCCTTTTACTTAGGCACTTTAAAACACGCTGCTGATAAGCAGGATAGTGAAAACGCAGAAATTAAAGATTCACGGCAGGCCGATGAAGGGATTGCGAAATCTAAGCACTATCATGACTGGCTTTCAGCAGGCTTGACGGTAATTCTAGAAAGATTATTCGGCTTTACTATGATGTTTTTCTTTTTCCCGCTTTCTTTGATTTTCATCTATTCACAAAATTTATCTCATACTATGCCAGAGAGACTTATTCAGGCTTTATTTATTTTATCTATAGTGCCTTTCTTTGCATTTTTCGGTTACAAGATATGGATTAAAATCCCTATTCCTCTTGCGATATTTCAGAAAATTAAAATCGCAGTAAGTGAGTTTATTGTGCATAAGCGTTCTGTTTGGACAGTCTTGTTATGGACTTTTATTACGCATGTTTTTTTAATGGCGGTAAATGTTTTTTCAGCATTAGCTTTGGGTGTAACGCAGATACCTTTTTGGTACTGGTTTTTAGTGGTGCCGCTCGCTACGCTCGCTAGCTATGTCATCCCTGCGGTAAAAGGGCTTGGTGCACGTGAAGCTACTTACGTGTTTTTATTGAGTATTATTGGAGTTAGCTTTGATCACAGCTTCGCTATTGCGGTTACTGTATTTTTAGCGACTTTGGTTTCCTCTGTTCCTGGTATTAGCTTAGTGCGGAAAGGTAGGGAGATATTTAGTATTTTTAAGAATCCGCTGAAAAATGCTTAAAGTAGCATTTTTCGACAATAATACTAACTGAAGACTAGCCATATTGAGAACTTTTTGGGAAAATTAAAAACATGACGACAGACTTAGAAATTAAGGAAATTAATAATAACAAAGGTTCTACAGAAAAGGCGAGATTAGAATATAACGGAACAGTCGTGGAACTGCCTGTAGTAGAGGGGACCGAGCAAGAGAAGGCTGTCGACATTTCCAATTTAAGGGCCGACACGGGTTTAATTACTTTGGATAATGGTTATATGAATACAGGCTCATGCCAAAGCGATATTACCTTTATTGATGGTGAGAAAGGTATTTTGCGTTACAGGGGTATTGATATTGAGGCTTTAGCGGAAAGATCGACGTTCGTGGAAGTTTGTTATTTACTTATTTATGGTGAACTTCCGACTAAAGAGCAGATGGATGATTTTTCTGAAGGATTAACGAGGCATTCTTTATTACATGAAGATATGATTCATTTTTTTGCTGGTTATCCTAGTACAGCTCACCCGATGGCGATTTTGTCATCTATGACTTGTTCATTAGCGGCTTATTATAATGATGCAAGCAGTTCTCCAACTGAAGCACAGATTAATTTAGATGTAATTAGAATTTTATCTAAATTAAGGACTATAGCTTCTTTTTCATATAAAAAATCTATAGGTCAGCCATTAATTTATCCTAATAATAAGCTTACTTATTGCGCAAATATAATGAATATGATGTTCGCAGTGCCTTCTGAAGAATATTATATTGACGATGAAATCGTTAAAGTAATGAATCAGCTGTTAATCCTTCATGCTGATCATGAGCAGAACTGTAGTACATCTACTGTCCGCATGGTTCAGAGTAGTGGTGCAAGTATATATGCTTGTATGTCGGCTGGTATCAGTGCTTTATGGGGTCCTCTGCACGGCGGTGCTAACCAAGCTGTGTTAGAGATGCTTCAACAGATTCACGACAGTGGCGAAAATTATAAGTCTTTTTTGACTAAGGTTAAAGATAAGAAATCATCAATTAAATTAATGGGCTTTGGGCACAGAGTATATAAGAATTTTGATCCGAGAGCGAAGATTTTAAGAAAAGCCTGTGATAGGGTTTTAGATAAATTAGGTATCAGTGATCCCCTACTTGAGATAGCGAAAGGATTAGAAGAAGAAGCTTTAAAAGATCCATACTTCGTAGAGCGTAAGCTTTATCCAAATGTGGATTTTTATTCTGGAATTATTTATAGTGCACTTGGAATTCCAGTAAATATGTTTACTGTAATGTTTGCATTAGGTAGATTACCAGGGTGGTTAGCGCACTGGAAAGAGCAGAATGAATTTGATAAGAAAAAAATCTGTAGACCGAGGCAAGTATATACTGGTTATAACGAAAGACTATATGTTCCATTAAGAGATAGAAATTAAGCATATTTACCTCTTTTAACTATCTCTTAATAATAATCTTATATAAAGAGTTCAGTTAGTTTCAATAATAATTCAAAAAAACGGAGGTAAATTATGGGTGCAATTAACACAGCGGCGTATCTAGCATCAATTAGGTCTAAAATGGATGCACAACAACAAGTAGTAGCTCTTTTAGAGAGTGAGCTGCAAAAATCAATATTAGGTGATAGTTCAACTAAAATAAGTGATCTTACTGGTCTTGGTGGATCGATAGAAGAAATTTATTCAGATGCTGGTTTAATAGATAGTTCTGGAAATGGGGTAGGTCAAGGTTGGCTTGATGCAATAAATAGTGCCAATGATGGTACTGATGGAAATGGTGGGTTTCCAGCTTCTCAGGCTATTGATCAAGATTTCTTAAGACAGATGTTGTATCAAGCAAGAGCCTTACTTGGTGAGTTAAGAATCGAAGAGCAAGCTTGGAACGGTGAAGTTAACTCTGAGAAAACATTAAGAAAAGAAGTGAACGACTTTGCGAAAGTATAGTTAGTTTATTTTTTATGATAACAGGACTGGTATTACCAGTCCTGTTGTGTATTTTAAATTAGTAATTTGAATTAAGTACTAGTTATAGAATTTCCACTCCTTGGTGAGGGAGTGATTTAGATGAAATTTTAAGGTGTTTTAACTTTTTAGTTGTAGTCCGCACCTCCAGTACGTATGAGCAGGGAGAGGGTCTTTCTGCTCATACGTATTTCTCATTGACGAAGAGGTATGAAACTGGTGCTTGGAAGCAGGATTGAACGGACGGGCCTCTTCATTACCAATGAAATGCCACTAACGTGGCAATTTGCTACGCAAATGAGTGAATTTTCACCTGTAGAGCACTTCATTGATGAAGAGGGTGAAACTGGTGCTTGGAAGCAGGATTGAACGGACGGGCCTCTTCATTACCAATGAAATGCCACTAACGTGGCAATTTGCTACGCAAATGAGTGAATTTTCACCTGTAGAGCACTTCATTGATGAAGAGGTATGAAACTGGTGCTTGGAAGCAGGATTGAACTGCCGACCTCTTCATTACCAATGAAGTGCTCTACCACTGAGCTATCCAAGCTGGATTTATTTTCCTTAGAGCACTTCAAGAAGTGACTCTTTAGAGATTCGCCTGAAAGGCTCATGGCACTGAGCTATCCAAGCTGGGTCAACTGATTCTCTGTAAAGAACCCTGAAAATTTTAGCATAAAATTATTTTTTATAATAATGGTGATATGCAATTTTATTTTCTGTATTTTCATTGTTTTGTGTCATGGAACTGTTTGCAAATATACACGTTCAAGTCCGAGGAGGAATGAATTAAAATACTATCTTGATATTAGTATAATTAAATCAGTAAAGAAAATTATCATGTTAGAGAATAGAGAAGGAAAAACAGTACCCAGCGTAAGCTTAAAATTATAGAAGAGGGGAAATGGAAAACTCTTAATTCTGATGAGATTTTTAAAAATAAAACTGTTGTGGTTTTCTCTCTGCCAGGGGCTTTTACGCCGACTTGCTCCTCTACGCATTTACCGAGATATAACGAACTTGCTCCAGTTTTTAAAGAAAATGGGATCGATGAAATAGTCTGTCTATCAGTGAATGACACCTTCGTTATGAATGAATGGGCTAAGGATCAAGAGTGTGAAAATATCACTTTGATTCCAGATGGTAATGGTGATTTTTCAGCGGGGATGGGGCTTTTAGTAGATAAGTCTGCGATTGGTTTTGGGAAGCGTTCATGGCGTTATTCTATGCTAGTGAAAAACTCTATTGTTGAAAAGATGTTCATAGAACCTGAAAAAGATGGTGATCCTTTTGAAGTATCTGATGCTGACACGATGTTAAAGTATATTAACCCTTCAGTTAAGCTGCCAGATTTCGCTACTTTATTTAGTAAGGTCGGGTGTCCTCACTGCGCTAGAGCGAAGAAACTGCTTGAAGAGAAAGGCGTAATTTATGAAGAGATAGTTTTAACTAACAAGCTGACACGCCGCTCTATGACGAATGTTACGAGTGGAACTACTACGCCGCAGATTTATCTTAATGGTAAATATATTGGCACGGCTGATGAGTTAGAGGCTTTTTATAAGGGATAATAATTTAGTGCCCCCAATATTAGAAATTAAAAATCTCAATAAAACTTATAAGTCTGGTTTTAAAGCACTTGATGATATTAATCTTGAAATTCAAGAGGGTGAAATTTTTGCGATTTTAGGTCCAAATGGCGCAGGGAAGACGACGTTAATAAGTTCTATCTGCGGAATTACTAATCCAAGTTCTGGGACTATTTCGGTGAAAGGTTTTGATCATACTGAAAATTACCGAGAAGTAAGAAAAATGATTGGTTTAGTGCCTCAAGAATTAACTACAGATATGTTTGAGAAAGTAGTTGATACCGTTAATTTTTCTAGAGGCTTATTCGGTCTTCAGTCTAATAAACTATATATCGAAAGGATTCTGGAAGACTTATCCTTAAGTGATAAAAAAAAATACTCAAATTAAAGCCCTCTCTGGCGGCATGAAGCGTAGAGTGATGATAGCTAAGGCTCTTGCGCATGAGCCTGAAATATTATTCTTAGATGAGCCTACAGCAGGGGTAGATGTAAAATTACGAGAATCTATGTGGGAGTCAGTCGCTCAGCTGCGTAAAAATGGGGTTACTATAATTTTAACTACCCACTATATTGAAGAGGCTGAAAAAATGGCAGATAGAATTGGCATTATAAATAAAGGAAAAATTATTTTAGTTGAAGAAACTAAGACCTTAATGAAGAAGCTCGGTAAAAAAGAGCTGATATTCAGCTTCGTAGAGAAAATTAATTCTATACCAGAATCTCTGAGACGCTTTAATCTTCGGCGAGATGGTGATAATTTTATTTATTCCTATAATGAAAATGCAGAAATTGGAGATTGCGAGCAGTCCAGTGGGCGTGTAGCCGAACGAACAAGTTCAAGGCTGAGGAGGACGAATGACCGCAGTGTACTGTGGGTACATGAGGATCATGAGGACGACGAAAACGCAGAAATTGGAGTTCCGCTACACGCCCGTAATGGACTGAATAGTTTAATAAAATCTATTAATGATTTAGGTATTTCTTTTAAAGATCTTGAAACGAAGCAGACTTCTCTAGAGGATATTTTCGTTCAGTTGGTGGAGTAGTAGATGAATTTTCAGGCAATTAAATCAATATATAACTTTGAGATGGCAAGAATGTGGCGTACTATAACACAAAGCCTTGCTTCTCCAGTAATTTCAACTTGTCTTTATTTCATTGTGTTTAGCTCCACAATTGGTTCTAAGATTAGCGAAGTCGATGGAGTTTCTTATGCCGCCTATATAGTTCCAGGGCTTATAATGCTTTCAGTTTTAACGCAGAGTATTTCTAATGCTTCATTTGGAATTTATTTCCCAAGATTTACTGGGACTATATATGAAGTACTTTCTGCGCCTATTTCGTACATTGAAATTCTATTTGGTTATGTAGGTGCAGCTGCTTCTAAGTCTTTTATTCTAGGAGCTGTAATCTTTATTACCGCAAGATTCTTTGTGGATTTTAATGTAGACTATCCACTTTTAATGATTATGTTTTTTATTCTTACTTGTATAACTTTTAGCTTGATTGGTTTTATTATCGGTATTCTTGCTGAAAATTTTGAACAATTAGGGATCTTTCCATCATTAGTAATAACGCCTTTAACTTTTTTAGGTGGTAGTTTTTATTCGATAAATATGCTGCCAGAGTTTTGGAGAAATATTTCGTTACTTAATCCAGTGCTTTATCTTGTGAATGGCTTTAGATGGAGTTTCTATGGTGAATCTGATTTGAATCCAATTATAAGCTGTATTATGATCTCAGTTTTTCTTATTATTAGCTTACTTACGATTCGTTGGATATTTAAAACTGGTTATAGGCTTAAGGCTTAAGAGGACGATGAAAACGCGGAAAATGGAGTTGTACAGTGGTCTCTCTTAGTCGAAGACTAAGGTTTTTCCGTCGTGGACTATGATTTTATCTTCCGCATGAGCACGAATCGCTTTTGCTAGAACCTGCTTTTCTATATCTCGGCCTTTTGAAATATAGTCCTCGACAGTATCACGGTGATCTATGTTTATAACACCTTGTTCTATAATAGGTCCCATGTCTAAATCTTCAGTTGCATAATGTGCAGTAGCTCCGATGATCTTTACACCTTTGTCATAGGCTTGGTGATAGGGTTTTGCACCCTTGAAAGATGGCAAGAAGCCATGGTGTACATTGATAATTCGATATGGATATGAGTTTATAAACTGTGGGGTGAGAATTTGCATGTAACGAGCAAGAGCGATAAAGTCTATCTCAAGCTCTTGCAGCCTTTTTATGATTTGAGCTTCTTGATTGAGTTTGCTGTCGTAGCTAGCCTTTGTGCTATCGCTAATTTTTTCTATTGGATAATATTCAAAAGGAATATTAAATGCGGTAGCTACATGCTTAAGATCTAGGTGGTTACTGATAATTACTGGTATCTCGACATTTATCTCGCCATATTGTTTACGTAAAAGCAGGTCATAGAGGCAGTGATCGTATTTAGAAACTAGTACTGCCATTTTCTTCGTATGGTGTGAAAATTTGAAATTCATTGAAAACCTAGCTGCAATTGAGCTGAAGGCTGAATTTAAATCTTCTATTTTGATATTGAATTTAGTCGCATCGACTAAAACTCGCATAAAAAAATGAGCAGTTAACCCAGATGAATACTGCTGTGAGTCTATGATATTCCCATTATTCTCTGAAATAAAGCCACTGACAGCATTTACTATGCCTTTTTGATCGAAGCAGTCTATAAGTAGTGTGAATTTATTCATAAGGATTATGAGGCGGGCGAAAACGCAGAAATTGAGTAGTCCTATTAAGCATTATTAAGGTCAAGATGCCCTTGTATAGCGGCATCACAGACTTTACAGATATGCTCCGCATTTACTTCTTCTGTTTTAAAGTGCTTCCAACAGCGTTCACATTTTACTGAATTCTCAAAAGGCTTGGCTGTAACTTTAATCTCGTTAGCTTCCTTGAATTTCAGTTCAGAGACTATAAAGCAGGCTTTAATATCTTCAAGAATGCTTTCATATTCATCAAGTTTAGCCTTAGGTAATTCTATGATTAATTCAGCTTCAAGTGATTTACTAACTGTTTTATTTGCTTTAAGTTCTTCTAGTTCTTTGTTAGCAAGCTCTCTGATGGAGAGGATTTCTTCCCATTTTTTACCTAACTCTGGATTGAGGTAGCTATCATTGACTAAGGGCCAGTTACTGAGCTGGATAGATTTAGATGTACTAACTTTAGGTGAAAAGAAACTTCTATTTAAATCTGCTGAATTTACATAATATTCTTTAATTTTCTCTGGCGTATGCTGGTAAATATCTTCTGCAAGATGTGGCAGTATAGGCACAAAGAAACGATTTAAACTCGATAATATCTCAAGTATCACTGTCTGAGCCGCTCTGCGTGATGCAGATTTTTTACCATGCGTATAGAGTCTATCTTTACAGATGTCGAAATAGAAAGCAGATAGATCTACTGAACAGAAATTCTGTATAAGCTGATAAAATTTCACGAATTCATAGTTATTAAAAGCTTCTGTGATCTTTAAGCTTAGTTCCTGTAATTTATGTAATATCAGTTTATCTAAATCATGTAATTCTGCGTAGGGAACTGAATCTTCTTCTGGGTTAAAGTCGAAGAGGTTGCCAAGCATAAACCTACTCGTGTTTCTAAAGTTTCGATAAATTTCACTTAGCTGTTTAAATATATTTTTACCGACTTTAATGTCTACAGAGTAATCTACACTTGCTACCCATAGTCTAAGTACGTCAGCGCCATATTCCTGCATAATTTCATCTGGGTCGACGACGTTGCCTAAAGATTTGGACATTTTACGTCCCTGTTCATCCATTACGAAACCATGGGTGAGGACATTATCGTAGGGTCTAATATTATTTACAGCTACTGATGTAAGTAAGCTCGACTGAAACCAGCCTCGATGCTGATCTGAACCTTCTAGGTAAAGATCTACTGGCTCAAACTCAGTAGACTTAAGCTCTTCACGCAGATTAACTACGCTTCTATGGCTAGAACCAGAATCAAACCAGACATCCATAGTATCAGTCTCTTTAGAAAGATTTTCTACTCGGTATTTAGGGTTAGCTCCGCTACTTAGGTGACTAGGAATGAGTTCTATTATTTCTTTAGCGTACCAAGCAGAAGAACCTTCTGCTGCAAAGATTTTCGCTACGTGCTCAATAATTTCAAAATCTAAAATCACTTTAAAATTACCGTTAGCTTCGATTATAGATGTATCGTAAAAAACAGGAATAGGTACTCCCCATGTTCTTTGACGAGATATGCACCAGTCGCCTCTACCTTCTACCATGCTATAGATACGGTTTCTAGCTCTAGCTGGAAACCATTTAACTTTATCTATTTCGCTAAGAGCCTTTTCTCTAAAACTATCTATGCTAGCAAACCACTGTTCAGTAGCTCTAAACAATAGTGGAGTTTTAGAACGCCAGCAATAAGGGTAGCTATGTCTAAATTTACTGTGTTTAATTAATGCTGTAGCGGCTTTCAAGGCAGAAATAATAGTAGGATTAGCTTCCTTCGCTATGTGTAAGCCTTCTAAAGTAACTATTTCATTATTTTCAGTTTTAAGTTCACCAGCTTCTTTAGTAAAAGCACCTTTAGGATCTACTGGGCAGAGCACGCCTAGATTATATTTTTTACCGACTTCAAAATCTTCTTGTCCGTGGCCAGGCGCAGTATGAACGCAGCCTGTACCAGTTTCTGTGCTGACGTGATCGCCAAGTATGACAGGTGATTCACGATTATACAGAGGGTGTTTAGTTTTAATACCCTCTAGGTCAGAGCCTTTAAGACCTTCTGTAATTATTTCTAAATCTGTTAATTCTGTTTTAGTTTTAAAATCTTCGAAAAGATCTTTCGCTATTATTAATTTTCCGAATTCGCTTGAATTTACTATGCAGTAGTCTATATCAGCGTTTAAGCAGATCGCTAAATTTGCAGGCATGGTCCACGGAGTGGTAGTCCAGATCACAAAGGAAGCATTAGAGAGTTCTGTTTTTAATTTACCAAGAGAGTTATGGTTTTCTTTCTGAGTGCTTTCTTGGATAGATAAATCACTGATCTGAAATCTTACATATATAGAATCAGAAGTATGTTCTTCATATTCTATTTCAGCATCAGCTAAAGCTGTCTGGCAGCCATAGCTCCAATGAACACATTTTAAGCCTCTGTAGATATAGCCTTTTTCAGCCATTTCACTAAATAGTTTTATCTGTTCAGCTTCATACTTAGGGTCTAAAGTCACATAAGGGTTCTGCCAGTCAGCATTTATACCGAGGCGTTTAAATTTAGTTTCCTGTCCTTTCAGGTTTTTTAAAGCAAATTCTTTGCATTTTTCACGTAACTCGACTATGGAGACAGCATTTCTACCGCCTTTAATCTCTTTAACTACAGCATTCTCAATCGGCAAGCCGTGAGAATCATAACCTGGAATAAAAGGTACTTTAAAACCCTGTTGGTATTTAAATCTACAGATTATATCCTTAAGGATTTTATTTAAGGCAGTTCCTATGTGAATTTTATCTGAGCTTAAATATGGAGGTCCATCATGTAATATAAAGCGTTTTGCACCTTCATCTTCCCTAATCCTTAATCCCTGCTTGTAAATATCTAATTCTTCCCAGAGTTTTTGAAATTCTGGTTCACGGACTGGTCCATTCCCGCGCATAGGAAATTCTGTAATAGGCAGGTCTATAGACTCCTTTATGGCTTTTTTGTAGTCTTCAGATGATATTTTTTCCGTTTGCATGGCTATAATGAAAGTATAGACTTCTATTCTATCAAAGATAATCTTTCTTAAAGCTTGGAATAATGAACGAAAAACAACCACCAGATAAAAAAGATGAAGAAGAAAAAGAACCTGTAGATGTAGATCTTAGGCATACATTTAATTATGTAGGTGGGGCTTTTGCTTATAAAAACAGTAAAAATATAAAAAAAAGTATCAGTGAGGATAATTTTCGCGAGACGATTATGATGATAGGTTATGGCAAGGCTCGTAAAGTGAGCTTAGCGATGCCAGACGCGGATAAAAGAGCTGGAGTTTTTCCACAGCATAATTCCGTAGATGAGTTCAAGACTAATTTAGAATTACTCCCCTCTCGTGATTTACAGCCTTATGAGGTGATGGTAGATGTAGAGACTTTAGAAAAAAATAATTTTCAATTATCTATAGTGCCAATTACTAAAGATCGCCTAAGTAAGCTTCAGAAGCAGCTTTCACACATGAGTCCTTATGCTTTTAATCAGATGATGGACATTCCACGTCCAGATAAAAGAGATTTTAAAGTTTATTATAAAATTATCAAAAAAACTAGGCAGATTATCACTGTGTATCCGCATCGTAAATCACTTCAGTCTTTGTTTGCTCAGGTCGTTCAGTACGATGAAGAGAATCATGTAAACTCTATAAAGCATTGTAGTTTTGATAATAATGCACCATACATCTTAAATGAATCGAAGATTGATAAATTTGGGAATCTTAGACAAATTGCCCATGTTGGTAGGAAAGGTGGGGGTATCGCACAAAATTCTGTTGAGAGATTCGATGATGGAACTTTAATTTGGGTTATAACTCAAGAGAAAGAAACGGGTGCTGCTGCTTTAAAGCCTAATGATGAAGTGGTTTTCGTGGGTAATGTTATTAATAACGCAGCGAAGCTCGCAGCAAGAAATATGGGGGCAGAGGTAGTTATAGGTAATGCTTGGGGAGGGCGTTTCTGTCCATCTGGCTGTAGGCCAGAATGTCATCCTATGCAGCAGAATTTTAAAGCTCAGGTGCGATTGCAAATCAACCAGATCATAGATGGTGCTACTATACCAGGGTTAGATCCGATCTTTAAAATCAATCCACCATTTTAGGAGAGTATAGTAGTTTTAAATCCTTCGTGGCTAATCCAATTTCTTAATAAGCAGTCGGCATTTTTGGTGGTTCTGGCACTCTTAAATTCTTTTTATTGTTAACTTGTTCGGGATAATTTGGCAGTAAATCTGGAACCCCTTTGACAGGATTTTCGGAAATAGAGTTTAGTGCCACTACTACACCAACAATATACAAACAACTAACAAGTGTTCCCTTTACTGAACCGACTAAAATCTCTTTTGTCCACTCTAAAGCAATGTTCTCAGGCATCCTTTTATTGAGGAAGGTTTTTAATTCATTAGGGCTTAGTTCTTCATTAGCAGTCTTCATTATCAGCTCTACTGTTTCTTTTTTAGGCATCATGTCTTTTGGCCGCAGGACATGTTGCTTAAAGAAGGTGTTTAATTCATAAGCGTTTAGTTTCTTAACAGCAGTCTTCAGTATCAGCGCTACTGTTGCTTCATTACCCCTCCATGCTGCAACTAGTAAAGCGTTATCGCCATTTTTGTTAGTCCGAGTAAGGAAGGTTTTAAATTTATCAGGGCTTAGTCTTTCATTAGCAGTTTTTAGTATCAGCTCTAATGCTTTATTACCCCTCCATGCTGCAACTAGTAAAGCGTTATCGCCATTTTTGTTAGTCCGAGTAAGGAAGGTTTTAAATTCATTAGGGCTTAGTTTTGCAATAGCAGTATTCACTATCAACTCTAATGCTTTTTTATCACCATTCCATGCCGCATGTATTAAAGCGTTGTCGTCATCTTTGTTAGTCTGAGTAAGGAAGGTTTTAAATTCATCAGGGTTTAGGATTTTTTCTGCTACATTAAGTATCAATTCTACTGTTTCTTTATTACCATTCAATACTGCACGCATTAAAGCATTATTGCCATATTCGTCAGTTTGAGTGCGAAGTTTTTCTAATTCTCCAGTAGGTAGTTCTGCAAGATTCATCATATGTTTAAAATCTTCAGCACGATCTCTACTC
>JAGWWP010000064.1 GCA_018970325.1 Cyanobacteria bacterium REEB446
CTCCTGTTTGACATCTCTAAATCTCCGTCCTTTACGGAAATTTATATCGCTAAACTGGGTCATTAATGCGCCGTTAAGTGGGTAATTAATTCGCCACTCGGTGGGTAATTAAACCGCCGTTACGCAAAGGTGAAATATAAATCACGGATAATTTCTAGATACTCATCCATTATAGATGCTGCGACTGTTTTAGCTAAAGCCTTATCATAAATATGATAAGTATGAGCGGTAAGGTTCCAATCTTTTTTATTCATAAACTAAACCCACACTTATCATTCATCCCTCAGCAAAAATTTCTCTATTTCTAACTCTAGTTCTTCTAATTTCGGTAAATAAAGCTGATACTTAGAGACAAACATTTGATTAGTTATCCCACCCATGGCATATTCCATTTTAATATCGTTTTTTTCTGCACTGAGTATTATTCCGATAGGTTCATTGTCCCCTTCCGTGTTTTCTTCCATTTTGAAATAATTAAGGTACATATTCATCTGCCCTATGTCGCTATGATCTGCTTCGCCGATCTTAAGATCAATTAGCACAAAACATTTTAAGATACGATGATAAAAAACCAAATCTATATAATGATGACGACTGTCAAAACTAATGCGGAATTGCCTTTTAACAAAAGTAAAACCCTTACCAAGTTCAAGCAAAAACATCTGCAAATTATCAATAATTTTTTGCTCTAATTCTAATTCAGAATAGCTATAAGGTTCTGAAATACCAAGAAATTCCAAGATATAAGGCTCTTTAACAATGTCCTCTGCCTTTTGTATAGACTGCCCTCTATGCGAGAGTTCTATAATCTCTTCTTTATTTTTACCTAACGCAAATCTTTCAAAAAGCATTGATTGCTTTTGTCTTTTAAGTTCTCTTACTGACCAATTCTCTAAAATACACTGTTTTTCATAAAAACTACGGGCAAGATCGTTTTCCACTTTTAATATCTCAAAGTAATGACTCCAGCTTAATTTGTGAGACAGTGTCTCACTCTTTGGAAATTTTATATACAAGAGCCTCATATAAGTTAAATTACTTCTACTAAAGCCCTTCCCGTATTTTTTAAGTTCTTTGGAAATATTGATCAGAAGCTCTTTTCCATATTCTGCTTTAATATTTCCTTTCTGCTCAAACTCCACAATAGTTTTTCCTATTTCCCAATAGGTTTGCAGAAGTATGGTGTTTACACTTAAAGTGGCACTGCTTCTTCCCTTTTCAAGGATTCCTGCTATATCTAGGGCTAAAGTTTGATAATGAGTTATATCCACAACATCTCCTAAATATCCAAACTGAAACCTATTTTAGCAAGCTGCTTTTTAATCTCGGCATTCATTACCTCTTCTTTTGCGAATTGCTCTTTCAAGGTACTAGTGAGCTTCTGCATCTTTTCTTCAAATGGCACTCCGTCATCTATCACATCCTTAATCCCAACGAAACGCCCTGGAGTCAGAACAAAACCATGTTTCTCCACTTCGTCTCTCTGTGCTGATTTGCAAAAACCTTGTATATCTTTGTAATTGTCTGGATTTTTTCTCCAATTATGATAGGTATCTGAAATTTTATTTATATCTTCTTCTGCAAGCACTCTATGCACACGGTCTTCTAGGTAGCCCATTTCCGAGGCATCTATAAAGAGAATTTCATTTTTCCTTGCCTGTCTTTCTCTACGCAGAAACCATATACAGGCTGGGATTCCTGTATTATAAAAAAGCTGCTTCGGTAAAGCGACTATACATTCTATCAAATTATTTTGTATTAAGTTTTTTCTGATTTCTCCTTCACCAGATGTATTGGAGCTTAAAGACCCATTCGCTAAAACCGTTGCCATCACTCCATGTGGCGCGAGGTGATAGAGCATATGTTGCATCCAGCCAAAATTAGCATTACCAGCAGGAGGCACTCCGTATTTCCATCTCGCATCATCTTGTAAGATTTCTTGCCCCCAGTCAGATTGATTAAATGGAGGATTAGCAAGTATATAATCAGCTTTAAGGTCTGGATAAGCATCATTCAGAAAGCTCCCTTCTGTATTCCAAGCCACGAATTGTGAATTGATATTACGGATAGCTAGGTTCATTTTTGAAAGCTTCCAAGTAGTTTGATTAGATTCTTGACCATAGACTGTGATGTCTTTGATGTTACCTTGGTGTTCCTGTACAAATTTTTCACTCATCACAAACATGCCACCAGACCCACAAGCTGGATCATAGACACGACCTTTATAAGGTTCAATCATCTCTACCATTAGTTTTACGAT
Organism: Cyanobacteria bacterium REEB446; assembly: GCA_018970325.1. GTDB lineage: Bacteria > Cyanobacteriota > Vampirovibrionia > LMEP-6097 > LMEP-6097 > LMEP-6097. The sequence continues at coordinate 2,261 of JAGWWP010000064.1, forward strand.
AGATTTAGGAGTATAAAATTGCCCGCCTTTTTTTCCTTCGGCACTAGCGAATTCACCTAAAAAATACTCATATACTCTTCCGAAAAGATCTTTGGAATTTTCGCTTGTAGCTTTAAGCTCTGTGTTTGAAATTAAATCAATAAGCTGCCCTAGTGAAGCTTTATCTAAATTTGGTTTCCCAAATACCTTTGGAAGTACATTACGAAGTTCTGAGTTTTCTTTTTCTATAAATTCCATCGCATTATCAAGCTCTTGTCCGATACTTGGCAGTTTTGCTTTAGCTTGGATATTTTTCCATCTTGCTTGTTCTGGCACAAAAAAAATATTTTCTGCTTTATATTCATCTCTATCTTCGGGATCACTAAATTCATCTAGAGCCAGTTTATTATGAAGTTCCTGAAAACTTTCAGAAATGTATTTAAGGAAAATGAGTCCCAGAGCTACATTTTTGTATTCTGCTGCATCAATATTTTTACGAAGCTTATCAGCAGCTTTAAAAAGTTGAGCCTCGAAATTTACACTTTGTTCTTTTGCCATAGTTCTATATCCTCAAAAGGAAAATTTTGTATTTAATATCAAGTATGACACCCTTCAATAGAGTATACCAGTAGTGGAAAGAGAGGGAATTAACCCCAAAACCTTTCACCTCAAATCTTTACAATCCAAATAATTTATGTTAATAAATGTCATAATCATTTTATGACAAAAAAAATGAAAAACTATATTTCAAAATATTTACTTTTATATTAGTAGCAGTACTCTTGCTAAGTTCTCAAGTAAAGGTCTCTGCCATATCTAAAGCAGAAATAATGGTATTAAGCATTTCATTAAGCTAGAATTATCAACTAACTTTAATTAATCGTCTTTAAAATCAAGCATTTTCACTAACAGCTCTAAAGCTTTAGCCAAATTCCTCTGCTGCACTTCCGGCAGCTTGCTAAGTGACTTAATAAGCTTTTCCTGTAAAGGTAATGGAGATTTCTTCGCCATTTTCCGACCTTCATCTGTGATGCGAATCAGCACCTGTCTTCTATCAGTTTTAGATCTTTCTCTTACTACTAAATTTTTAGCTTCAAGCCTGTCTATAACTCCAACCATAGTGCTAGAGCTTAAATGCACTTGCTCTGCGATCTCTGCTAAAGTGAGTGCCTCGTGATGATAGACTGCAATTAAAGATACCAACTGTGGTGCTGTTAAACTAGTTTCAGAAGATAGCTTTTTAGAATTAAGATCTATCGCACGCGTAATCTTTCTAAGATCCATTAATATTTTAAGACCCAAGTCTTTTTCAGTCTTTGACAATTAAAGATATTCCTTCTATAGAAATAATTCTAATAGAAATCACTATATATTGCCAAGATTAGAATCACTCAATTAAGAAGTAAGCTTACTTCTCTGGGGATAAGTTAAAATTATAATCATGCAAAGCCTAGCTGAATTTCATACTAAAACTACTAATCAGCTTTTTTCGATAGATCATTCTAATATTTGGCACCCATTTACACAGGAAAAGCTTTACCCGACTAAATTTCTAGTCAAGAGTGCTAAGAATGAGATGCTTAACGTCATTGACGAAACAGGTAAAGAAACGCAGCTGATCGATGGTGTATCTTCGTGGTGGGTAAATATACATGGTCACTGCAATAAGTATATTAATGAAAAAATTAAAGAGCAGATCGATAAGCTAGAACACGTTATGTTCGCAGGTTTTACACATGAACCAGCTATTGAATTAGTAGACCGTGTTAGAAGAATTTTACCTCGCGTAGATATGACGAATCTTCACGATACTGCTCCTACATTAAATCGTGCTTTTTTTTCTGATAATGGTTCGACTTCAGTAGAAGTCGCTATTAAAATGGCAACTCAATTCTGGCATAACCAAAATTTTGAAAATAAAAAGCGCATTATCGCATTTAAAGATAGTTATCACGGTGACACTGTAGGTGGCATGTCCACAAGTGGCACTTTCATGAACTCGGCTTTTAAAAGCCTGATGTTTCCAGTAGATTTCGTTAGTTCTCCAGCTCCAAATTTTGGGCGCAGAGATAAAAATCTCAGCATCGCCGAGCATGAGCTTTTTATCGAAAAAGAAATAGAAAAAGCTGGCAAACAAAGTATAAAAGAGATAGAGAAATTACTAGAATTACACCCTAATAAATTTTCATGTATCATCATCGAGCCTTTAATACAGGGATCTGGTGGGATGAAATTTCACAGTGTAGAATTTTTAAGATCATTAAGAAAACTCAGCCGTGAAAATAATATTTTACTAATAGCAGATGAGGTGTTTACTGGCTTTGGCAGGACTGGTGATGATTTCGCCTGCAAAGAAGCGATTATAGTACCAGATATAATCTGCTTATCTAAGGCACTCACTGGCGGCTACTTGCCTATGGGCTTAACCTTCTGTACTGATGAAATCTATGAAGCCTTTTACTCAGACTCTCGTCTGAAAGCCTTTTTCCATGGTCATTCTTATACAGCGAATCCCCTTGCCTGCACGGCTGGTATAGCTAGTTTCGATTTATATACGAAAGAAAAGCGATTAGATGATGTGAAATTTATTAATTCAAAAATGATCCAAGCTTTAAAAATGCCAGATCTGCTTCTACACCCCCTAGTTAGAAATATTAGGATAATGGGAGCAGTGGCTGTAGTTGAGCTTGAGACTCAGAAAGAAAGTAATTATTTCGATGAGTTTGGACCGATGCTATATCAAAAATTTTTAAGTAAAGGAATATTACTAAGACCGCTTGGTAATACCCTCTACTTTATGCCACCTTACACTATTAGCGTCTCCGCTCTTGAATATTGCCTAAAAACTATTAAAGAAGTAATAAGCGAACTTGAATATACCGTTTAATCAATTCAATAGCTTCATGGATCTGAGCCAAGCTCAGCCATTAGCTTTTATCATCGCTTTATTTTTATCTTATATACTTACCCCTATAATTAAGGAAAGGGCTGGCTTTACCACAAGAAAAGAATTAGAAGCTGGGCGCTGCTATGCTAGCGTAAAAGATAAGGCAAAGACCCTCTCTACGCCTAGATTAGGTGGCTTATCTATATTAATTTCGACAGCACTTACTGTAGTTGTTTTTATAATAGTCTACGGCAGATTTACCCCTGCTGGTATTAAGCATTTAGAACTAGAAGCGATAATCACTGGTAGTACCATGATTTTCCTAATCGGGTTACTTGATGATATAAAGCCTTTACCTTGCTTAACGAAACTCCTTGGTCAGATTTCAGCGGCTTCCATAACTTCACTATTGGGTTTGAAAATTAAATTTCTCGCAAACCCTCTCTATTATTTCGATCACAGCTTGAGTCCACATATAAAACTTGATGCCATTTCCAGTTTTTTAATCACAGTGGCTTTTCTCGTGCTTATCAGTAACGCTATAAATTTAATAGATGGCATAGATGGATTAGCAGCTGGTGTAAGTGTCATTTCAGCAGTAGCGATCTGGGCTATTAGCTTAAGCCCACTGCTTTATAGACCAGATGCAGCCATACTTGCAGCTACCTTAGCTGGAGCGAGCTTAGGCTTTCTACGTTATAACTTTAATCCAGCTAGAATGTTTCTCGGTGATAATGGTTCATATCTTCTCGGCTTCGTCCTCGCTTCCCTTTCCTGCCTTGGTCTTGCAAAAAAAATCACCGTCGCCATTATAACGCCATTACTTATTTTAATCTTCGCACTGCCGCTACTAGACTGCTTCTATACTATAATAAGGCGATCTCTAAATAAAAAAAATATTTTAAAGCCAGACTCAGAGCACCTGCATCATCAGCTAGAAAATTTAGGACTGTCGCATAAACAAATAAATTACTTAATTTACTCTCTGAGTCTTCTTTGCGGGGGTTTAGGCTGCTTTGAAGTCGGTTATGAAGTAGGCATTAGCTACCTAGTCATAATTGGCTCTATAGCTGCCATTTGGCTTATTTTTAGTTTCATATTTAATTTTAAGAAGCAGCGGTTTTAATAGGGCGAAGAAAACGCAGAAATCGAAGATTGAGGATCTATAATTTTCGCTTTTAATATCTCTATGTTGCAAAAACAAGTGGAATAGTTTACCTTGAAAATACAAGCCGTAAAGAAAGACTGGTATAAAAAGAGGTTGATTGTAAATTGTGAATGAGTTTGTCTGTCACTTGCAAGAATACGTTAGACTTATTCATGGAAGACCTCATCAAGGTTTAGTTACAAGACATTTTCAAGGTTTCTCCGTAAGATTTGGATGCTGCTGCACTTAGTAACAGAATTTATCTTATAAACTATGATAAGTAATATAGATATCGAACCTTTAAACCAAGAACTGCCAAGCGAATTTGCGGACAGGTTGGGTATTTGTTATACGCAACAAGTAACGACAAAGCATAAAAAAGACAATGGGCAATTTTTCACACCGACACAGATTGCCCGATTAATGGCTTCCTATTGTGACCTGACAAAGACAAGAATTCATATTTTAGACCCAGGTTGCGGAACTGCAATTTTGACTTGTGCATTTCCTCCAAACCAAATTGGAGTACTGGTTTCAAGATCACTGACAATGATTCGATAACTATGTCCCTTCTTGATTGATATTTCATCAATCCCAATTACAGTAGGGGCGACAGGTTCCCTAGAATCTAGCTGTTC
>JAGWWP010000024.1 GCA_018970325.1 Cyanobacteria bacterium REEB446
TAAAAATCTATTTACCGCATCATGCGATAACTCAATTGGTGACACATTCTCTAACTCGGTGCAGCTATACTGCTTCTGAGTTGCTATTAGGAAATTTGTAAATAATTCAATCTGCACTTTCTTCGGACGCATATCCTATGTTTTACTACATTTATTCTAAAATGGCCAGCTTACATCTGTAAGACTACAGGAGTTTCGCGTAACTCCTGTGATATTAAGTTCTCATCCATGTCTTTGATTTTATCTTCTGGTATCCAAAACCATGATTCTATATAGTGCATAGCGTAATGAATAAGAGGGCTAATTCATAGTGTCTTCAAATTAAGCTGATTATATTTGAAATTGATTTTAAAATCCCACTATTAAAACATCGCAGGGCTTACAGTATTCTACAGCCATTTTCATCACATTGATAAGTTGGTTTAAATTCTAAAAGACTTTCTAATCCGACCAAAGCTTGACCATAACCCGTAGGGTACTGCTTCGTATTTGCGACCATAATCTTAATCATTGAATTTAACTTATCTAAATAAATATTCTTATTAGTTAGTTTAAACAACTCAATTAAATTACAGAAAGCGATAGAATTTCCAGAGGGTATAGCACCATCAAAAAATTCTTTATTTGCTAAAGGCAATTCCCGAGCTTCTTTATCAGCATAGAAAAAAGCACCATTGTGATCATCCCAGAATTTACGAAACATAATCTCCTGTGTATCTATCGCTATATTAATTAGTTTTTCAGTATCTAAGCACTGTACTCCAATTTCTGCGTTTTCGGCAACAGTGCTCTCTACAGCCTCCGATGCTTTAATTAATTCTATTAAAGCAAAGATGAAAAAGCTGTAATCATTTATACATGAGATATTTGGCGAACTAATACCAAGACGTGATGATTTTAATAATTCACCATTAGGCTTGCGCATGATTTTTAAAAGTGAATCTGTAACTTTGAGAGCAAGATTTAAAAACTTAGTATCTTGAGTTGCCTGATAAGCTCTCGCTAAAGCTGCGACCATAAGTGAATTCCAATCAGTGAGTATCTTATCGTCTTTTAATGGATGGATTCTACCTTTACGATGTGCATAGAGCTTCTCCACTCTTGGTACTAAAAAATCATTTAAATCTTTTCGATGCAGAATATTTCTACCTGTTTTTTCCTTAGTGCTTTCATCTAAAAAATTCCCCTTTTCCTCTACCTGAAAGATTGTTACTATTAGGGTTAACTCATCTTTATTTAATATCTCTTTAAGCTCTTTCATCGTCCAAGTGTAGAACAATCCCTCTTCTCCCTCACTGTCAGCATCTTCAGCACTGAAGAAAAGATTTTCTGATGAAAGCATGTCTGTTACTAGATATTCATATATTTCATCCAAAACTCTTTTATAGACAGATATATTATTTTTAAGTTTTTCCTGATTTAAATTCAGATCTTTTAAATTTATAGAGTTTTCAATCTTTTGAGAATAGAGTTTTTCTAAAACCAGCACGGTATCACTATAAGCAAGCATAAGCGTAGCTTGGTCATATAGCATCTTCTCGAAATGTGGTAATAGCCACTCTCTATCTGTAGAATAGCGATGAAAGCCATAACCAAGCTGATCAAAGACACCACCAAGACGAAACTGTGTCAGGCTTTTAAGCACCATATCAAGAGCAGTCGAAATTTTTTCCTTGGCTTCTTGAGGATACTGTTTTACAAGGCGTTCGTAATATTTTAAAAGAAAAGAATATACATGCGGACTAAAGAATTTAGGCGCTGGTCCAAAACCACCATATTTATTATCAAACTGGTGACTTAACTGCATAAAAGCTTTATCTGAGATTTCTTGAATCTCATTACGAAAAGCTTCTGAGCTTTCATTTTTATCTAAATTAAATATCTCTTTGTCTATTTCAGATACTAGCTCTGAACTACTGTCCTCACCTAAATGATACTTTCTATAATTAACACTAATTTTTTCTGCGGTAGCCTCTAGCTTCTCCTTATCGTTTAACCACATCTCACCAAGATGATGAGCGATTTGAATTAGCCCAGGCATCTCATAGCCATTAGGATAGAGTTTACTTAATTTAGGGAAATAAGTCCCTGCATAGAATACATGCTTCTCTGGTGTAAGAAAAAGATTAAGAGGCCAGCCCCCTCTAGATATAAGCATTTGAGCTATACCCATATAAAGACTGTCTATGTCTGGTCTTTCCTCTCTATCGACTTTGATACAGATGAAATGTTGATTTAAAACCTTGGCTACATCTTCATCCTCAAAGGATTCATGCTCCATCACATGACACCAATGACAAGTCGAATAACCAATAGATAAAAATATAGCTTTATTTTCTACTTTAGCCTTAGCAAAAGCTGTTTCAGACCATGGATGCCAGTCTACTGGATTCGCCGCGTGCTGTAATAAATAAGGACTTTTTTCAAATACCAGCCTATTCCACTCATCACCACCATCTTCTGGAATTTTTTTTAAATCCTCGCCTTGAGGCAGATCTTGAAGTACTTTTTCTATGGTGTAATTCATTTAATAAAAATCTTAGCAATTATAGCCAAGCAAAACTCTCTTTAATAGATTGAGCTATAGCATCAGGATCACTAGCTTTACCTTTAGCTTTAAATTTAAAGAAACGCTTCTCAGACTTACGTAAACCTAAATTCAGGTTAGCGACAGATGTTAAATTACCAAGATTAAGCTCACCTACACCGACTTTCTGAAGAAAGCTTTTAGAGTATTTCGGTATCACCCCTTGCCCGCGAACATCTTGAAAATCTTTATCTTTGTTGTAGTCAACATAGCCCTTTGCCAAGATCTCTATCTGTGGTGCTTTAAGTAAAAACTTCTCAGTACTTACTTTTCCACGATTATAAGTAAGAGAACTAATTAGATGATCAAAATGACCACCTTCAAAAGTAATAAGAGTGTGCACTATATTATTCATATCTAAACTCTTTATAGTGTTAATTGCTGAAAGTATACGCTGCATTAAACTTAACTGGCTGAGCTTACCATTTTTAATGATTAGATCGGCTTTACCTTCTAAGTTAAAGAAAACCTCGTCTGGAAGGAGACCTTTAGTCTTACCCGTAAAATTAACATCTAGTAAACCACTTGGTATCTCAGAACCTAATTTCCAAATGCTTTCTGCAATTTCATGAGCTGGTAGCTTATTACCATTAATTTTAAATACTGAATCGAAATTTAGATAATTAAAATCTATGCTAGATTCAACGAAACCTTCTTTAATGCGAGCTTTAAGATTTCTTACTCTTGAAAACTGTTCATCTACAGCTAAATGAAAGGATAGATCACTATAAGGTAATCCATTCCAGTCACCAGCAGTCATTCTCATCTGCATTTCAGCAGGTTTATTAACTACAGAAATAAATTCTATCTTAGAACTTTTACTATACAGGTCACCAATGCCAAACTGCTTTGCAGTTGCTGGTCCCAGAGTGAATTTACACACAGATAATCTATCAAGGTAGCTACCATAAGTATCGCAGAGGAAATTACCATTATTGAATACTAAATTAAATGGTTTAATAGTGGCGATATGTGGCGAATATAGATTTAGATTATTTTTCACAGTTTCCGTTTCGGGAGGAGATTCCACAAGAATTTCATAATTTAATTTTTCTCTATTTCGGTAATCTCTTACCTGAAAGCGTCCGAATAATTTAGCTTTATTAACACCTTGCTTAAAGACAACCTTGGCATCACTGGAACTAATCAAACTAGGAGTGATAGTAATTTTAGTTTTAATTTTGGTAAGAATTTTTTTATCTAAATCTAGCCAAGTAGAGAATTTACAATATTTAAGTTCATCAAGAAAGACTTTAACATCTAGTACTTGCTTTGCTGGTCCGCCATTTAAAGCTAACTCTGAGCGAACTAATCCTTGGTAATCCAAACTATTTTTAATCGCAGGCGGAGAATATTTATTCAGCAAACTAGAGTGCAAATTCCCCTTGAACAGTAGATTAAATAATGGCTCAAAACTTCCTTTGCCAATATTTTGAATATCACCATTAAAGATTCCCGAACTAGCTCCAGAACTTAAACTTAAATCCTCAAAAGTAAATTTATTATTCCTAAAACTGAGTTTTCCATTTAAATTTTGCACTGGCTCTGAGAATTTCTCATGAACACTAGTCAGAGAAACATTTTTCAAAGTACTATCAACTTCAAGACCAAGAGGATTATATTTAAGAACAATATTTAATAATCCATCTGGATCTACAACAAAATCCTTTATCTTAGGTGCATTGAAAAGGCTCAAATAATAAAGGTCTTTCGCTAAAAGATTATTGGCTATTAAATCTATTGATTGTATATGACCACTTATATCCATAGCACCCATGCCCTTAATTTCAGCACCATTAATATGAGCTGAAAGGTTTTTAGAACTAATTAATGTTTTGGAAAGAATGACTTCACCATTGACATCACTGATAATAGGCGTATCTTCGTTGATTTGAAAATTAAGATCTTTAATATCGAAGCGTCCTTCCATATTGTAATCACCCTGATTAGGCGTAGTAATTTTCAGCTTGATATTCGCGAGTTCACCGTAAAGACTGTCTGGGAGTATTTTTTTAAACTGAAAAGAGTCTAAAGCACCAGACTCTAAAATCCCAGAAAGATCTAATTTCTGTGCTATAAAATCAAGTTTAATTTTAGGCTTAGCTGGTGCTGCTGGGAATTCTATTTCACCATTACTAGAAAAGAAACTACCATTAATAAAACCATTTAGCTGTTTGATTTTCAGGTCATTATTATCTATCTGTAAATCAGCATTTAACTGATTTACAGATAAAGGGTAATCCTGTTTTCTAAAGCGACCATCCGTGATTTTGGCAGTCCCCTTAAGGAAACTATCGGTTATTTGCAGATCTATAAAAGCAAAGCCCCTTAAAGTCGAATTACTGAGATAGTTCTGATATTCTTTAAAGAAATTAAAACCATGAAAAATTCTTTTAAACTTCTCTATAGCGAAGTCTTTAGTGAAAATTTTAATATCAAATTTTTTAGTCTTTGTATTAATCTTCCCTGTAACATTTAAAGCACTTTCATTAAAAGGAATACTAAGATTCAGAATTTTAAAATTATCCCCCTCAAAACTCAGATCAGCAGTAAGCAGTTTATCTAATACTTGAAAAGTCTTTTTAATTCTTTGCTTGAGATTTAGTTTTAGCTTCAAGGTTTTTTGCTTAATATCAGAGCTGTAACCAACTTCACCATTGAAAAGATCATTATAGTTAATGATTTCTATTTTACTTAGTATAGTTTTTAAATTTTCATTATCTATAAAAGTAAAATGATTTTGAACTAAGTTGAGTAAGTCATTGTTAGTGAGTTTTACTTTAATATCAATGTCTGGATTTTTAGTTTGCCATTTTTTAAAATCCCCCATAATAGCGAAAAACTCTTGATCAAAGGATGTTTCAAGCTTATTTATATGAATAGATTCACTTACATTTAAATCAGCAAGGACTTGTGTCTTCTTAAAACCACTAAAATTCTCTATATCTTGTCTTAGATTTATTCTCAGCTGATCTTTAATACGATTAATTTTAATATCACCATCTAAAACGGCTTTCGCGGCTGAATATTTATTAATAGCTTCTCGTATTTTCTGAAATTCTTCATAGGAAAGAAAAGTCGCTAAGAAAAACTCTAAATGACTGATCGGCAAATGATGTAATTCAGTATTTAAAAAGAAATCAGGGTCTTTATGAAAATCTTTAGAGAAATTTAAAAGTCCATTTACACTAATGGAAGTACCTGTTTTATTGAGCTGCTGAGAATTCGGGCTCAGTTCTACAAGAAAGCGTTTATGTTTTTTCTCCTTCTTCCAGTTCAGAGTAAGATTTTCATAAAGCACTTGATGATTTTGAATTTCATCAATAACTCTAATATTTATGTTATCGATTTTCAGTAAATCTATTTCAGGCATTTTCCCTTTTTTTTCTTTTGCTTTAAAAATCTTATAGATATTCCATTCGCCTTTTTTATCTTTAATGACTCGCAGTTCCAATAAATCAGTACTTAAGGAATTAAATTTAACTTTAAATCTAAGTAAATTAGGCGTAGATAAAACGGCATTTAATTTATTAAGGCTAAGAACCTCTGTGCGAGATTTATCTAAGATTTTTAAATCCGTAACTGCTATATTCAGTGAGCTTGGCTTAAGTTCTAGGCAAAGATCCTTAGCGCTAATTTTTCCATCTAGCCTTTTATTAATCTCTTTAATCAGAAATTTTTTAGCTTGTTTAGAAATATCATTATTCTGTGCATAAATAAACACTGAAATCCCGCCCACGACACTAATCGCAGTGAAAATAAGCAGAAAATTCAGAAGGTTTTTCATCAAAGAGATTTTTTAAATCAGTTAAATAGAAAGTTATTTAAGCTAGCTTATCCCTATAGTTATTTTAGCTGTAATATGCCCTTTATGTTGAGCAATGGACCAACAACAGAGAGGGTTTAGGGGAAGCGCCAATAAAGAACCCAAAAAGCTCATCGCACACCCCCCGAAGGAACGTAAAAAAACGATTTTAGAGTATCGTTTTTTTACTGGTGGATTCTCACTGACACCCTACATAAACGAGAAGACCACTTAAGTTCTTAAGTGGTCTTCTCGTTTATTTTAATGGCGGACAGAGAGGGATTCGAACCCTCGGTAGCTTGCGCTACGACGGTTTTCAAGACCGCTCCGATCGACCACTCTGGCACCTGTCCATTCAATATTCTACACTAAGCCCCTGAGTGAAAATTAAATTTTTTCATAAAATTTTGAGTACGTTCAGTAATAGTTACTTTAGCTAAAATTAACTGCTCTTTTCTTTAACGCATATCTTTTTTACTAAAATACTTTCCTATTGAACCATTGTGGCATTCTTGAAGATCTACTTAACCCATTTATTGCTTCATTACTAAGTGCAGGTCCTTCTTCTCTATAAAGATTCCTAAAATTCCTAGCGTCTTTTAAAAATATATTAACGTGATGTTGATCTTGTTCAGCTAAATTTCTATCACCCAATCTATCTTCTAAAAGAGGGTGGACACCATGACCAATATTCCATTTACCACCTTGACTATAATTACTAGCCTGTTTAAATTCTTTAACTAAAGAAAATTGAACTGGTGAATCTTTTGAAATTTCGCCCCCAATAAAATTTAAAACCCCGACTAATTGCTTCATTAGCTCACAATCTTGAGAATTCCCTTGAACAATTTGCTTAGCAAAATTAAAAATCATTCCTACTCTTAAATCTCTCCTTAATTGCTTATATGGATTAGAAGTGTTATCATCATTTTCTCTTTCTTTGTACCATTTTTTTAACTGATTTATCATCATTTCAGAAAAACCGCTTTTACTCTTATCATCAGCAAGAGCCTTCTCAAGTTGAGTTACAGTACTGAAAAATTTATCCGATTCTAAAGGTTCAACAGAAGGTGAAAATTCTTTTAAAATATCTTGAAGCGTTTTACGTGGATTAGTAGAAGATGCTGAAACTTTAGAACTAGCAGCAGATTCAGCCTTATCATTTACCCGAACCTGACTGATAGAAGTATCTGGTGATGCAAGATTAGTACCGCTCACTCTACCAGGAAGGATTATTCTTGGCTGATCACCTGATATTTCAACAAATCGATTTAAAGCTGCAAGTGGAGCCCTCAGAGCTTCCAAAACTCTATTTACGTCAAATGGTTCTAATCGAGCAGTCTTAGGAGAATGAACAGAGTTTAATATCATAGTACTTATCTTAAACCATTTAATCTTATTTTGGCAAGCTGTGTTGTAAGAATTACACGATAGCATTTTTAGTATATTTATTAGCCATCACACTGAGGAAAAATGACCCCTTAAAATTTGCATAGAGATTTTGCAGAATCTTGTTTATGCTTGACAATAAAAAAACTGAAGAGAAGCTAATCAACCTAGCTTTACTATTCTGCACTTTACTGATATTCATTCTCTATTTATTAAATCACTCTGAACTAAGCGCAAAATCTAATCTGGGACTAAATTTACTCTCTAATCCAAGTATCAAACAAACAAAAATAAATTCAGCCAAAGAGAGTGATTTTCGCCACAAAATGATTATTGGCAAATCTACAATTAAAGATTCAAGACAGTTAAAGATTAAACCTAGTATACTCTGGCAGCCCCCAAGTGCTCGTTATGTACTTTATGAAATGAATAAAACTTTAAATCAAGAACGTGAAGAAAAGGTTCTAGAACATTTAACACAGATAGAACTTAGGCGAAATGCTCATTTAAGCAGAGCTTTTAAAATTTATAATGCTGCATCTTTAAAACAGTTCTTTTATTTAATTGGTGGTTTTTTTAATAATAATGCGCAAATCACTAATAGCAGAGGGGCTTATGAATATATTTCTAAAATTAGGCAAGAGCAGCTTAAATTAGTGAAAGAATATCTAAGTTTTTTTTCTAGTGATTTAAATTTTAGAGATATAGACACTGCTCACGAGAAAGAAGTTATTGAGACTATTTCAGGAAAATATAGTTTTCAAACTCTCAATTATATTAATCATCTTTACTCACGCTTTCCTTATTACTATGAAACCAAGAATAAGCTGAGCTTACTGCAAATACATGAGAACGACGAAAATACAGAAATTGTAGTTCCATTACACACCAACTTTGAAGGAGACGAAAGCCTAAAGAATGGAGTAGTGCATCAGTTCATACCCAAGAATCACTCTCCTGAATTATGTCTTAGCCATGGCAGAATATTATTAATTTCCTTAGACTCGCTTGAAATTGGAACATTTCTAATCAGCGACGAATCTTTAGTTAAAGTCTATAAATTAAACACAGGTATTCTGGCAGTACAGGCACTAAGTGAGACAGGGACTGCTGAATTAATAATTAATACTAAACAGGGTTTACTACATTTTAATCTTAATATAGGCAAATCTCACAGTGCTGATTTTAACTTACTGGAAAAAAATAAATTAAAAATTCTACCTAGCCATACTGTATCAGTAAACTCTTTAATTACTATCAAGCTTAATTCTCGAATTGAAGGATCGATATTAGCTTCTAATGGTGCACTTCTAGAATTTAAACACCTTGTTAATAGTCAGGATAAGGAATTTCTGAGAATTTTTCTTTTAAAAATTAAAAACACTGTGGGTATAACTGATATCGTCGTTTGTACAGAAAAATTAGTTTATAAATTTACTTTAGAAGTTAGCGAAAATGCTTTAAGGAGTGAGATTGATGAGATTTTTTTGGACTAAATTCAATATTAATAAGGGCATTAAGCTTTTAAACTTTTTTTTCATGCTAGTACTTTTTATTTTTTTAAAAAATTATACTGAAGCTGAAATGATTAGTGAATACAGGACTTCAAGGCAGAGAGAAATAAATGCCCATGATATTTCACGAGCAGATAACAGCGACCATAAATTAACTTACTATGAAAAACGACTGTATCCTCAGCAGGATTTCAGCAGTGATAGCATATTAATGCGTATTGAGCGTTTAGAAATAGCCTTATTTGGGAGAATTTCAGACGAAGAGCTTCTTAATGAAAGGGTTTTAAAAATTGAATCAGAGATGGCATTACTCGAATTAAATTCATCTAAAAGAACTGCCCAATTAGAAAATGAGCAGCGTGGGAAGATAAAGGAATTAAAACAGGAAAAGGAAATGATGCGTGAAAATAAATTAAAGCGAGAAAGAGAAATGATACGTGAAGCTAATTTAAAACGTGAAAATAGAAGAAGAAATTACAGCATGATTAATCCTCTTATTCAGGGTGCTTCTCAGAGATTATTAAGGATGATCTAGTAAAATGAAACGATTAACAAACTTAGGAATCATAAAATTATCTATTCCAGTTTTAATTCTAGTTACCATACTAAACTCCTTTCCTGCATTAGGTTATAGCAGTGGTAATACTACGATTATTGAGACGGGGAGGAAGTCTTCATATTCACTATTAGATAGAAAATTTATTTTTGATCAAGCTGAAAATAAAGCTTCTCAGAGTTTTAAAAAGTCCCAAGAGTTGAATTCACAGAATTTAACTTTATTTTCACAGGTGAACTTGAAACCCGTTAAGCAAAGGGAAACTAAAGTATCACCGCCGCCAAAAGTGATTATTCAAGCGAAACGAGATTCCCTAAAAAATTCAGAAACTACAAACAATCTATCTAAGTGGGATAAATTTAAAGAATCTAATAGTGAAATTACTTCTACCGATGAAGCTTTAAATGTAAATGCTCGAATACTTATTAAAGAATAAGACTGTTTTTAAAAAAGCTAATAGAATATTAGTGTGCTTAAAATCGAAAATAAACCATTATTCATTAATCAAATGTTTACAAGAATCGCTAAAAAATATGATTTTTTAAACAATATTATGACCTTCAATCTGCACCAGATTTGGAAGAAACAGGCTATTGAAAGTGCTTCTGTTAATATACCTTATTTAAAACACGCTAAAGTCTTAGACCTTTGTACTGGTACTGGTGATATGGCTCAAATGTGGGCTAAAAAACCACAAGTATCTAAAGTTATGGCTATTGATTCTTGCCCTCCGATGCTAGAAGAAGCAGAAAAGCGTCAGCGAAAGATTAAAGAACCTTGGGCTACTAAAATCACGTTTATGCCAGGTGATGCACTGGAATTACCTTTTCCTGATGATAATTTTGATGCTATTTCTGTAGGC
The DNA here is from genome assembly GCA_018970325.1 of Cyanobacteria bacterium REEB446. Lineage (GTDB taxonomy): Bacteria > Cyanobacteriota > Vampirovibrionia > LMEP-6097 > LMEP-6097 > LMEP-6097. Next base: position 10,714 of record JAGWWP010000024.1, read on the forward strand.
TTCGGTCTTAGAAATGTAGCGGATCTAAGAAGAGCTATACAGGAGATCTTCAGAGTTTTAAAGCCTGGTGGTTTTATTGTTAGCTTAGATTTGGGTCATCCAGAACAGCCTTTCATTCAAAATATTTATAAAAATATTTTCCTAAACTTTATACCGCTCTTAGGATCTATATTTGCTGGTGATAAATTAGCTTACCGGTATCTAGTAGATTCTTTAGAAACTTGGCCTAAACAGAAAGAACTTTCACAAATGTTCTGGGATCATGGTTTTACCCGCAGTTACTTTAAAGATCTTATGTTCGGGACTATAGCTCTAGTAGTAGCACAGAAATAATCATCCCAAGAAATATTTAGTTAACTGACTTCAGCTTAAAAAATAAAAAGCGAGAGCTTGGCTCCCGCTTAATAAAAGTAAAGTCTATAGAATTTAAATCTTAATTTTGAAGAAGAAAAGAAGAAGAAAAAATACAAGAGATAAGATTTAAATTACTAAATTCCCCCTTTACTTAAAGTTTTTTTAGATAAGAGATAGTTTTATAGTCACCAGTATAACGTCCATTTAAATACTGTTCGACATCACTCTCAGCTGTAATATAATCTTGATTTTGGATATTAAAGACATCGGTAGATTTAGCTACCCATAAATGTTTACCACGTTGAAGCTTATTTTCCCTGACCCAAAGCAGCTTATCATTATCGTTTAGCTTAAAAAGCCTATTCGCTACCAGATCCCAGTCGTGCCCATACCATTTTGGAATTAGCTTACCATTTACTAAATGAAAACTTAATTTAGATGTGCTTTTTAAACCTTCTCTAACGTACTTACAGTCAGAATCTATGACTACTGTATGCACTTCCCATGTTCCAAATAATCTTGGATCATATGACTGAGCGCTAACTGATAATCTTACTGGAGCTAAAGCATTAAGCGAAGTTCCTGAACTTAAAGCACTACATAAAACTAAACCTATGGTTAATACAACCTTTTTCATTTACCCCCCCCGAGTAATTGACTTACAAGATTATTAATCGGCTGTTTGGGGGAGAACTTTAATTTTAATTTATAAAATTTTATAAACTGTTAGAAATCGCTGTGCAGCACTATCTTCTACAGGAGATTAGTTTCAACTAGTTTTTTAAAATCATCTGGTAAGTCAGAAACCAGCTGTAAGTTAACTCCAGTAACAGGGTGTTTAAAACTCAATTTATAAGCATGTAATAAATGTCGATCAAATATTTTTTTACATCTAAATTTTTCACCATAGACAGTATCGCCTAAAATCGGGTGCCCTAAATAAGCTGCATGGACTCTGAGTTGGTGAGTCCTGCCTGTAAAAGGTCTTAGTTTAACGTAGGAATAATCTTTATAGGCTTTTATAAGTTCAAGCTCAGTAATAGCTTGCTTGCTAGGCTTAGTGGTATTTTTACCCTTCACTCCCCACTTTTGGCTACTTTCACTTCTATCTATAAGCACCAGTTCATTGTCTATACGGGTTTTACTTTTATTTACAGGTAAAATACCATCCATAATCGCAAGATATTCTTTCTTAATCTCTTTATCAATAAACATTTCATTAAATTTAGAAGTGGTATCTTGATCTTTCGCAAAAATAATCAAGCCACTAGTCCCTTTATCCAAGCGATGCACGGCATATAATTTACGAAGCTTAAGCTGTTTTTTTAATTCTCCAAGAAGGTGGATCTGGTTTTTAGAACTAGTCTCAGTGCTTGGATAATAGCCTTCTTTATCGTAAATTAATAAATGCTCATCCTCGAAAACAATACGGGCTTTACTAATCACTAATGGTTTATTTATGACATCCTTAACTTTACGATAAGCGATCTTATCCTTCTGTGGATTAACGTCTCGACTAGCATATCTTTCGACCTTACCATTAACCGTACAAGCACCCATCTCTAAGCTTTTTTTAATGACGAGATTCGAGAGTTCAGGATATTTTTCTTTTAAATAATTTCTTAAGGAAACCATCAGGGCTTAATACTTTTCTTTAGTTTTCTACATGATAAAGTATTGCTTAGGGAAGTGATGCAAAACAGAACTTTTACTTAAGAAATAATAGCAAAAGGAGATCAAACAATGGCGTTTGATGAGAAAACAATAACCATGGTACTTGATGAAACAACAATAGAATCAGATTACACATTAGGCGGAAAAACCTGCTACGATGCAGCGTCTGCATTTTTATTAAATCGAAAACAAAACCTACATGGCAAAGAGATTAATGATCAAATACTTTCTTATTTAAATACTTGCAAGAGAGAAATTCTTATGGAGATTCCTCTAAGACTGGATGATGGTAGCCTACTACCTGTCCATGCTTACAGAGTTCAGCATAATAATGCTCGCGGCCCTTTTAAAGGTGGCATAAGATATCACGAAGAAGTTAATCTACAAGAAGTTAGAGAGATGGCGAATCTAATGACTTGGAAAACTGCTCTTGTAGACATTCCCTTTGGCGGTGCTAAAGGTGGAGTAGCGATTAACCCTAAAAAACTTTCTTTTCACGAACTGAGAAGACTTACCAAAGCTTTAGTTTCACATTTAGGTGATAATATCGGTCCTTATGTAGACATTCCTGCACCAGACGTGAATACTAATCCACAAGTTATGGCTTGGATCTATGATGAATTCTCTAAATCTCATTCTAATAATTCCCTAGCAGTGGTTACGGGAAAACCCCTTGAAGTAGGTGGTTCACAGGGACGTTTAGAAGCTACAGGCAGAGGGGTTGCTATCTGCATGCGCGAGGCATGCAAGTATAGAGGTTATGACCCAAAAGATCTAACTGTAGCGATTCAAGGATTTGGGAATGTTGGTTATTTCAGTGCAAAAATTATTTCAGAAGAACTCGGAGCAAAGGTTATCGGCATCAGTAATGCTGTTAGTGCGGTTTATAATCCTAATGGCATAGATATAGCAGCATTAAAAGCTTATGCAGATAGCCATAACGAATCTCTAGATGGCTTCGAAGGAGCTACTAGTATTCCTCGAGATGAACTTTTAATGCTTGACTGTGATGTATTAGTACCAGCAGCACTTTCTAAAGCTATTACAGCGAAAGTCGCTAAGAATGCGAAGAATCTTAAAATACTTTTAGAAGCAGCTAATGCCCCTACTACGCCAGAAGGCAATGCTATTTTATTTGAGCAAGGCGTTCTGATAGTTCCTAGTGTCTTAGCAAATGCTGGTGGTGTAATTTGTAGCTATTTTGAATGGGTACAGAATTTACAGCAATTCTACTGGACATATGAAAGAGTCGCTCAAGAATTAGAAAACTACATGATGAGAGCCTTTCAGAATGTAACGAAACTAGCTCAAGAGAAAAACATAGGTCTTAGACAGGCAGCTTATTGTATAGCCTTAAACCGTGTAGCATCTGCTCTTATTATTAGAGGTTTCTAGACGCCTAGATTACGAGCGTAATATAATACATCTATGATGGCAATTGCAATATTTGGAACACTTACAGTAATTATAGGGACTGTTCTTTTTTTAATGCTTAAAGCTAATAAAGCTGAGGAGCATGATGAAACTGGAAAGCATGACGAGGAATAATGTTAGGTATTTTTGTTACCGCTGCTTATCCCTCAGAAGAGGCTTGTATTCAGGCTTTAAAAATACTGCATGAAGAAAAGGTTTCTTTAATTGAGCTTGGCATACCTTTCTCTGACCCTCTTGCTGATGGCCCAGCAATTCAGAACGCGAGTTTTAAAGCTTTAGCTAATGGAATTAATATAGATAAAATTTTTGATCTTGTCGCTCAAGCTCGATCAGAAGCTGGTTTAGTAGACTCTTGTAATTATGGATTAAATAATATTATTTTCTTCACTTACTATAATCCTGTCTATGTCTATGGTATAGAGAAATTAGCTCAAAAGTCCTCAGAGTATGGCATTAAAGGTTTACTAATTCCAGATCTACCAGTGGAAGAAGCTGAGACAGTTTCGAAAGTTTTAAAAAGTCATGGACTCACCTTAACCTTACTAGTAGCCATAACTAGTTCAGAGCAGCGAATTGAAAAAATTGTAGAGCTATCAGAACCATTTATATATTTAGTAAGCCGTATTGGTATAACTGGCTCTGATAGTGATATCACGAAATGGCAAGGAGCTAACACCATTCTAAAACAGAAAATAGCCGAAATTCGCAAATATGCTCCAAATAAACCTATCGGCTTAGGGTTCGGCATAGATAGTGCTGCTAAAGTACGCGACACTTTAGATTTAGGCGTAGAAATAGCCATTATCGGCACTAAAGCAATTCGTGTCTTAGAAGAAGATCAGAGCCATGATTTAGCAGTGTTTAGGGACTTTATACTATCGGTTAATATCTCTAAAATAGAGAACGTTTAGACGAAAACGCAGAAAATGGAGTTGTGCAGCGGTCTCTTAAATGTCTAATCCAGCTGTGATATTTAGCTGCTGGCCAGTAATTCCTTTCGCTGGCTCAGAAAGTAAATAACTAATAGCGTGTGCTATCTCTTCTGGCTCTATCCAGCGATTCTGTAAAGTCGCTCCGAGACTGTCTTTAATAACATCTTCATTAGGCATCTGATTTAACGCCATATCAGTTCTCACCCAACCTGGACATATACTATTAACCGTAATTTTGTATTTGGAAAATTCCAATGCAAGGCTCTTTGCTAAAGCAATTAAAGCAGCTTTACTTGCACTATAGGCTGGAGCATAAAGTTCACCAGCATAGGCACTGACTGATGAAATAAAAATAATTCGTGAATAGCTTTCTGGATTTAGTTTCACATAAGTTTTTAATAAGGGTAAAGCCGCCTTAACTAAATGAAAAGCACCATTTAAATTAACATCTAAAACCCTCTGCCAATCATTAAAACAGTATTCTTCAAAGCATGAACTGTGATAAATACCAGCATTTACTATAAGTCCATAGAGGGACTGCTCGCAATCTTCAATTTCTGCGTTTTCATCGTCCTCATGATCCTCATGCACCCGCAGTACACTGCGGTCATTCGTCCTCCTCAGCCTTGAACTTGTACGACTGTGAGCAGTCCCTTCAAGATACTGCTCGCAATCTTCAATTTCTGCGTTTGAGAAATAATCTTGGACAGATTTTTCAGAACTCTGATCTAATTCTTGGGAACTCGGTGCGAAAACCTTATAATCAGACCGACTAAGCAAATAAGCGGCGGACTTACCGATTCCTCGGGAGCCGCCGCTTATTAATATGTTTTTTTTAAACTTAGTTTTCTCTGAATCACTCACAAGAATAACCTAGTTCCAATTTACAGATGTTAAACTAACTGTAATTCTGGTTTTTCTTCGTCTAATATAGCACCTTCTACTGGGCAAGCAGATAAGCAAGCTCCGCAGTCGATACAAGTCGAATGATCGATGTATGGATACTTAAATCCTTTTTCATTAGTTTGACCTGATTCAGGCCAGTGAATGCAATCTACTGGACAGACAGGTATACAGTCTGCTGCACCTTCACAAACTTCAGAAACTATAGTGTATGGCATAATAATCTCCCTTTTTACGGTTCTACAGAACGATTGTTCCCCGCATCAATTTGATCTTATCAAGATGAAGCAAATAAATAATTAAATGAGAATCATTCTTAGCTAATCTGGGAGAGCTACTGAGAACTATTCTCAACTATATTGAGTCAAAATAAAAAATAATTATCATCAAAAAAAAATAAAAACTAATTTATATTTACATGAGCTCAAGTGGAATGACGCAGCTAAGTCTGGGTCTCATTGATACCTTGACTAAGCTCGAATTTGGTAAGAAGGAAATTAATGAAGAATATGCTATATTACTGAACTCTTATACGCTTCTTTTAAAGAGTATGTCCATAATGCTTGATAAAATCGAGAAGGAAAAGAATGAAAAAATGCATGTGGCGCATAAGAATCAGGAGCTGAAAAATAATCTTCACTACATTAAAAGTCTTGCCCTTGGTCTGTCTCTGAATAGACCGTGCTAAAACGAAAAAGCCAGCCTGTGAGTAGATCTTGATGCATCAAGCCATAAAGTACTCACAGGCTTATTTTTAAGCTACTGTGTACGGAATATACAAGTTCTGAGTTCAAAGCAGTTAAGCAAGTACATTTTGATAATTAATCGGAGTTAATTGATCTGCATATTTAGGATTCTCACCCTGACATACACTGCGATGAATCTCTTGTAGTTTCAGTGTAATGGAACCTGCTTTACCATTACCAATAGCATAATTATCTATAAGACCAATAGGTGCTATCTGTGCTCCAGTACCAGCAAAGAATGCTTCATCTGCTAAATAAAGCTCTGTACGATTGATTTGCCTAAATTCCACTTCCAGACCCAGCTCTTCACGAGCTAAGCGTGCAACAAAAGAACGAGTAATACCTTCTAAAATACTATCCGAGGCTAAAGAAGTAATCAATTTACCACCTCTAATCATAAAGAAGTTCATAGCAGAGCCTTCTGAAACATAACCTTCTTCTGTAAGAAATATAGAATCATCGAAACCAGCAAGCATAGAACTAGCCTTAGCTAAAGCAGTATTCACATAACTGCCATTAACCTTGGCACGAGGCGGAATAGCATTATCAGAAACTCGCCTCCAACTAGTAACCTCGACGCTGAGACCTTTCTGGGTATCAAGGTAGTCACCTAAGTCTAAAGAAGTTACAACAAAAGATTCATCATGCTCAGCATCGGCTCCTTTAGTTACCAGAGAGGGTCCTATGCGAAGAGCTGATTTAAACCAGCTTGGTCTAATGTATGCATCAGTCTCTGGTTTATTTTTTTTCATTAATTCGATGATAATATTTAACATCTCATCAACACTGTAATAAGGCTGCATCCGTAAAATTTTGCAGCTATTTATAATCCTTTCTAAATGCGGCCTCGCTTGTAAAAGATTTAACTGTCCTTTCTTAGGATTCCAGTAAGCCCTAATGCCTTCAAAGACCGCAGTTCCATATAAAAAAGCATGCGTCATAACGCTGATTTTAGCGTCCTCAAACTTAACAAAATCTTTTCCTAGGAAAGAATATTCATGAATTGCCATAGATTAAGTATAGAATATTTTTTACGGGTATAGTTCGGGTTTAATACAGGTATAGTTATACTTGAAATGCAACAATAGCACTATTACCGTTTCAACTTCGCTACAGCTAAGAGCTTAGCCACCACATCTTTATCTTCTAAAGTCGATAGATCTCCCTCTGGGAGTCTGTCTTGAGCTATGTCTTTAAGTAATCTGCGCATGACCTTTCCTGAACGGGTTTTAGGCAAAGCCTCACAGATGATAATACGCTCGGGTTTTGCATGTGCGCCTATTTCATTCGCCACATGCTCTTTTAAAATACGCTCTCTCTCTTCTGTAGATCCATGACTTTGCTGACTATCAGTAGAATTCATTAAACCCTGTTTTAGAACTACAAAGGCTACTATACCTTCTCCCTTTATTGCATGAGGAATTGCGATTACCGCAGATTCATTTACGGTCTGATGTTTTGCTAAAGCTGTTTCAATTTCAGCCGTCCCAAGCCTATGCCCAGACACATTAATGACATCATCATTACGCCCACCAATTTTAATATAGCCCTCTGCATAAATATCAGCAAGATCACCAGGAAGGTAAGAGTCTGGAATCGTAGTCCAGTAGCCTTTTATATATCTATCGGGGTTCTTATAGACACCCTTGAGCATAGATGGCCAAGGTTTAGAGATATGCAAAAGACCTTCAGGATTTATTTCAGCAGAAATCCCGGGTAATGCTGGTCCTGCCGTTCCTGGAATCATATAATTCACACCGGGTAAAGTACTTATCATAATTCCACCTGTTTCAGTCTGCCACCAAGTATCAACTATAGGACATTTAGACTTTCCTATATTTTGATAAAACCATTTCCACGTTTCGGTGCCAATCGGCTCCCCTACAGAACCTAATAAGCGTAAAGAACTCAGATCGTGTTTCTCAATATATTCTAATCCCCAAGCCTGAAAGCTGCGTATTGCGGTAGGCGCAGTGTAAAAGATATTTATTTTATATTTCTCGATTAAAGCCCAGTATCTATCAGCTTCTGGAAAATTAGGCGCACCTTCATAGATAAACACCGTCGCTCCATTAGCGAGTGGACCATAAGCTACATAACTATGACCTGTAATCCAACCAATATCAGCAGTACACCAATACACATCCTCGTCTTTAAGGTCAAATACCCATTTCGAGGTAAGTTTAGCCCACAGCAGATAACCAGCGGTATTGTGCTCAATGCCTTTAGGTTTACCAGTACTGCCACTAGTATAAAGTATAAAGGAAGTATCATTCCCTGAAAGCCATTCAGGGGTCTGTTCTGGAACTTCATGAGTACTAAGATTTAAATTCTTAATAGCTAAATGCACAAGATTTTTAAGTTCCCTCTCTACATCATGAATTTGAATTTTTAATGAGCTTTGTAGACTTAAGGGTTCTTTTACCCTTTTAAAAATCAGTAAATCCTCTATAGGACTGTTTCCACTTATAGCTTCAGTAGCGACTTCTAATAAGTTAACCATTTTGCCACGGCGGTAAAAACCATTTTGGGTAATTAAAATTTTCGCAGAAAGCTCATCTATACGATCTTTCAGAGCATGAGCCGCGAATCCAGCAAAAACCACACTATGAATAGCTCCGATACGAGTACAGGCATGCATAGCTATAATAGCTTCAGGGCAAAGAGACATATAAATGCAGACCCTATCACCTTTCTTCACCCCTAAATTTTTAAGATAGGCTGTAAATTCACAAACCCTTGCGTGCAATACCTTATAGCTAAAAGCCTCTGACTCTCCAGCTTCATCTTCAAAGATTAGAGCAGCTTTTTCCCCTCGATCTTTTAAATGAATATCTAAGCAATTATAAGAAATATTAGTTTCACCATCTGGAAACCATTTATAGAAAGGTTTCTCGCTATCATCTAAAGTCTGTAAAAAATCTTTATGCCAAAACAGCTCCTCCTGAGCGAGTTTTGCCCAAGTACCTAAATAATCTTGCTGAAAAGAAGCTTGAAGATCTTTATAATTTTCTAAATTGAAATTAGCATGGGTTTTAAAATTTAAGGGTAGCGGAATGATCTCTTCTGAATTGGTTTGCATAATACTAATCGTTTTCTGAAAGTATTCTTTACTTTAGCTTTCTTCCAATAAATTAACATGCTTTAGTCTATACTCGTGTTCGAGTCACTTCGATCAAGTTTAATTTATTAAAATGGTGGACCCGAAGATGTGGATTCTTGACAAAGAATCCAGCAAAAAGACTAACACTCGTGTTCGAGTCACTTCGATCAAGTTTAATTTATTAAAATGGTGGACCCGAAGTGATTCGAACACTCGACCTCCTCGGTGCAAACGAGGCGCTCTACCAACTAAGCTACGGGCCCGTGAGATATCATTCTAATCAATTTTCACCCTTAAAAACATAAAAATATTTTTTTTTAGTTTTTACTTAGAATTTAGCTACAATCTCTCATTTAAAGCTTCTGCAAAATCTCTTCTTAGTTAGAGCAATTTAGAAAAAGTTTTTCCAGTTAAATTCCTATCTGGTCGGAGGGTAAACTAACAACTTCTCTAAAAAATAATCTCTAAAAACACTGCGACCATCAAGCCGACCCCAAGCCAGCTATTAACGGTAAAAAATGCCAGCTCTAATTTTTCCTGTTTCGCAAGATGCTGCTCATAGATTAAGCCTCCTAAAAAGCAGAGTAGCCCTAACTTATAAATCATCCCTAGTCCTAAACTTTCGCCCATTAAATAGAGTAACGAAACAGTTATAAAATGAAATGCTTTCACTAAACGAAGAGAATTTTCTTTACCAAATTTAGCTGGAATAGAATTTAGTTTTCTCGCTCGATCAAATTCTATATCGGCGATAGCATAAACTATGTCAAAAGCCGCTACCCAAAAGGTAATTGCAAAAAACAAATAGAATGGTGCTATATGATTAAAGCTCCCACTAATAGCGATCCAGGCTCCGAGTGCAGCACCACCCAAGGTAGTACCTAAAAACAAATGACAAAACCACGTGAAACGCTTTAGATAGGGATATAAGCAAACCCAAATTATGGGAATCGGCAATAATATCTGACACAACCTTGGTAACTGAAAAGCACTGAAAATTAATAATAAGATTCCTAAAAGTGAAAAAATCCAAGAACTATTTACTGAGATTTTTCCAGCTGGTATCTCTCTATCTTTAGTACGTGGATTTAAAGAATCAAGACCAGCATCAATAATGCGATTCAAAGTCATACCAGCCGATCTAGCACCCAGAAGACATAAAAATATCCACAAAAAAACTATTAAGTCTGGCTTAAATTCTGGATTAAAACTCTGTTCATAACGCACTGATAATAAGGCACTGATAATAACGAAAGGTAGCGAGAACAGAGTATGTTCAAGTTTAATCATTTTAGTCCAAGTTATAAAAGTGTTTATGAGATTTACTTTCATGAGATCCAAAACATGATACTAAAATATCATCAGCCTTTCACCACAGAGTCAACTGCACTCAATAAATTACGCCTATGTGAGTTCCTAAGTTTAAAATCCATATCATCTACAGAATCTACAGCCATATCCCAAGCTGTGTATATCTGATATTTCTTACCCTCACGCAAATCACCAGCCACGTAAAAACCACTCACTGAGCTTTCCCCCTTTTCGTTAGTTTTTACATTACCCTTTTCACTAATCTCAGCGCCTAAATTTTTAGCGAGTTCATTATATGCTATCTGCCCAAGCATCGGGAAAGCCACCTGTACTGGTTCTTCATGCGACTCCCCTTCTGCATTTTTAATCTGAAAAGCTTTTAAATTTTTAGCCTCATCACTAATGATAGAGAGTATTTCACCAGTAATAACCTTAATCTTATAAAGCTCTACTAATTTAGATAGATCAGCGTCACCAAGCCACTCTGGAGCTTTACCATTAGTGAAAATTTTCATTTCAGGCGGTGAATATCTTTCACACAGGAGTACGGCTACCCAAGCGGCTGTAGAGCCATGCCCGATAGTCGCTGCCACTTTATTAATAACTTTATGACCATCACAGCGAATGCAGTAGTCTATATCACCCTTATTCGCATAAGGCAATATCGGCTCAATTGAGCCCTGTATCTCTGGCTGAATATCCATAATCCCTGTAGCTAAAAGCACGTATTTAGCTTGGTATTTATTAGCGTTACTATCTTCTAAAGTAAAAATCCCCTCTTCATCTCTAATAACAGTCTTCACTTCATCATTAACACTAGTAAGCTTTTTAGAAAAATATTCATGCCCCTCTATCCAAGCAAAAGTCTCTTTAACACTGTCTGTTATCGCCATTTTCTTATCAAACATTAGCGGCATATTAACTACTTTTCTCACCCATAAAGCACGTGAACGCTTATTAGTCTGCTTAGAGCCTTTAAATATAATCGTCTTACGATTATTTAAGACCGCCCTTAGCATTCCCATGGAACCAGCCGCTCCAGCACCTATAACTGCTATATCGTAGATTTCAGACATTAAATTAACCCTTTAGCTATAATTACAGCGTGACTTTAGTATACATTCTAATTGCAAGTACTTTAGTAAGTCTAGGTATAATCCCAGTCTCCGCTATATTACTAACTATTTTTAAAGACAGTTACCAAAAACTATCTTTTTTATTTCTCAGCTTTTCCCTTGGAATCCTTTTAGGCTCTGCTTTTTTCGATCTAATTCCACATATCATAGAACATTTAGAGCTTAGGGAAGCTTCTGTATATTTAGTCGCAGGCATAATTCTATTCTGGTTAATCCATAAAATTATTCTTAAACGCAGATGTTCACACGATGGTCACGATCATGGTGCAGCCGGTGCTTTATTACTCTGGGGCGATGCTATTCATAATATTACCGATGGCGTTATTATCGCTAGCTCATTTCATCATTCATTCTCGCTGGGCTGGGTAGTCACTGGTACTGTAGCTTTGCACGAGTTATCTCATGGCGTAAGCGAGTTCGCTGTGCTTTTAAATAGTGGTTATTCGAGAAAGAAAGCCATACTCTACTATGCTCTAAGCTCTAGCACGACGATTATCGCAGCTCTTATAACGCATTTCAGCTTAGATTATTTAGATCATTTCGTGCCTTATGTCTTATTAATGGCAGCAGCTAATTTTATCTATGTCTCACTTGTAGAGCTGGTTCCTAATCTAAATCAGGAAACGCAGTTCCGTAAAATTATTTTGCAGTTTTTATTGGTTTTGTTGGCGTTGTTTATTGCTTATAATCTCTAGGGATTAGCCAATTTAAAGTGGAAAAAAAATAAAAATGCAAGAGTAGAAACTTTATGACACTATCGAATTTTTTATACAGAATAGGACTTATACTCCTATTCTGTATAAAACGAGGGTATAATATATATTATGTCTAAGTATATAGAGAGAAGCTTAGAACCATTAATACTAAAGGTCGCGAAACATTTTCCAGCCTTAGTAATAACAGGAGCTAGACAAACTGGCAAATCCACTCTAATTAAACATCTTTTCCCTGATGCTGATTATGTAACTTTCGATTCACTGAATATTAGAAATTATGCAAAAGATGATCCCATAGGTTTTTTATCTGAATATACTGGAACTCTCATTTTAGATGAGATACAGGAAGTACCTGAATTACTATCTTACGTAAAAATGGAGATAGATAAAAATAGACAACCTGGAAGGTTTATTATTACAGGCTCACAGCAGTTTTCTTTAATGGAAGGAGTACAGGAGTCATTAGCTGGGAGGGCTGCTATTTTAGAACTCAGCACTTTCTCTTGCACTGAAATTAAATCTAAAATAAAAAAACTTAAATGGCATGAGCTTTGCTACAGGGGCTTCTATCCTGAAATTTGGACAAATAAAGGCATTGATATAGAGCTTTGGTACAGCTCTTACATAAAGACTTTTATTGATAGAGATATCAGAAAACATTTAAAAGAACAAAATCTATACAATTATGGTCGCTTTATTGAGTTACTTGCAGTAAGAACCACTCAAGAATTAAATATTTCAAGCTTAGCTAAAGAGCTGGGTTTAGATCAAAAAACTATACAGACTTGGATATCTTTTCTGATCCGCTCACAGATAGTTTTTCTACTGCCTCCCTTCTATAAAAATCTTGGTAAACGCGTTACCAAAAAACCTAAACTATATTTTTATGATACTGGTATAGTAGCGAGTTTAACTCGCCACCGAGATGCTGAGCTGGTTAGAAATGGACCCATTTCAGGAGCATTTTATGAAAATTTAGTTATAAGCGAACTGATGAAACAAAATATGGGAGAGGCTAAGCGAAAAAACTTTTTTTATTTTCGTGAGAATAATGGTCTAGAAATAGATTTACTCATAGATGATCCTGTAAGCCCCTTAGCCTTAGAAATTAAAAGCACTATGACACCGAGTTTAGCGGATGTAAATAATTTACTTAAATTTATAGACCTTAGTCCTAATCAATTTAACGCTTACTTAGTCTGCCCTTCTTTAGAGAAGCTGAATTTTAAAGGAGTTAAGGTGATAAATCATTTGGGGATGTGCTTTGATTAACCTGAGAGTCAGGTAAATCCCAAAGAATCTTATACGCAGGGATAATCAATAAAGCTGCAAATAAAATACATATTGCGTAAGAAGCTACTATATTTAAAATATAATCATTCATAACCAATCCCTTTTACACTGTGCTTATCTACCAAGTATAAACCTCGATCAAGAAACTGCCAACCAATGACACAAAGAATAAAGGAAACTGGTAAAAGGATTAAATTCAATTTTTGGAATAAGTAATCTTTATCTGTAAAAATCATAAGCACTGTAGTGGCAAATGAACTCATCAATGCAAAACCAATGTAACGCAGTGTTTCGGCTCTATATTTTATACGCTCAGGAATCTCAGCCATAGATTTTATTTTGGCAAAAAAATTTGAAAATATTTAAAGAGCAGGGTTTTCACCATGATTCTGAGAATAAAGAAAAAGCTCCAAACACCTGAATAAAACTTATAATATGTAGATAATCAGTTTTATCTGATAGATTTATGGATAAATTAGAACAGGAATTTTTAAATGATTGAGATACTAAGATTTGGAAGTCTGCTGTATTTGAGGAAGAAGATGGTGAACCTTTTAATGAAAAGATGAAACGCTTAACAGCACAGCTAAGTGAGCAATTTAAAGAGAGTACTAGACTAGAAGCTGAGATTAAGAAGAATTTATTGGGTATTGGCTATGAGGTATAGATTTGTGAATGGATGACAAAAAAGAAAAACACTAATCTCGAAGAAGGCTTCAACGAAATATTACTTTACGCTACACCAAGTGGCAAAATTAAAGTAGAGATTTATCTATTTAATGAAACTATCTGGCTTACGCAGCAGAAGATCGGAGATTTATTTGGGGTAGATCGAAGTGTTATTACTAAGCATTTACAGAATATTTATACAGACGGTGAATTACAAAAAGAGGTAACAAGTGCAAAATTTGCACAAGTTCAACAAGAGGGCAACCGAACAGTAAATAGACAGATCGAATACTATAACCTCAATGCCATTATCTCAGTAGGCTATAGGGTGAACAGCTCTCAGGCAACAGCATTTCGCATTTGGGCTACAGAACTAAGATGAAAGCGAAGAAGAGTCTTAGGAAGAAGGTTTAAGAATCTAAATAACTACTTTTAATTGAAACCAGTTTCTCTTTAACTTCCTCGGAAATAGATGATTTCTCTAAATGATGGTCTATAAAATCCTTATCAGCACTAAGTGCCACAAAAGCTTACAACCATGTTGTATTTATTGAAGCTAAAACATCCAAATCATTCATGCAAAGATATTCAAATCTAGATTTAAGAAAAGCTCTTCCAGAATCTTTTTCAGCCAAGCTTCCTGTTGTCATAGCATAGTCATAAATAGACTTAAATAATATTTCGTTAATTCCACTAATACATAGATACTTTAAATTTTGATCAACCCAATTTAAAAATTCTTGATTTTCGTGGTCAGATTTAGTAAGTAAATATTCTTTAATACTATGCTTCGGCTGAAAAGGGCTTCCATCTTCTGGATCAAAGTGATCATTTGCCTGATCTTTAAAAGCAGCTTGCAAGAAAAATATGCTTAGTAAAAGCGGATTTTCTTTCTGCTTGAAGAAATAAGATTTTATGTTTTCTATATTCATTAGAGCGTCATGTAATTTATAAAAGCTACTAAAATCAGCATCATATTCATAAATTGACCAAAAAACTATGTGAAGTAACTTTATAGCAATCAATTCATGCAAATATTTTTCATTGATTTTTTTTCTATAAAGCAACTTAGTAAACTCAAAAAGAAAACCATACCAGCAAGCACTATTCAAGTCATAAATATAAGTTAGATTTTTTAAAATATATCTATAATCATCTCTACTGCTAAAGCCTATCTCACTTAGTTCAGTTTCTAAATCCTTTGTGCCTAAAGAGTCATCACTACTATAAGATTTAATTAAATTAACAAGACCATCTAAATAACGAAAAGATGAATTGAAATCCAAAAAATACCGAGGAAAATACTCTTTTAAATACATACGATAAAGTCGATGTCTATCAAAAGTAAACATTTCCTTTAATAAGTTTAAAGCAGCTATGTCATCCACTAAATAAGGGATAGAAGACTCTTCATCTAAGCTATAAATATCTAAACCATAAAGCTTAAGTTCATATGCATAATAATCAGAAGAATATAAATCTGGACTATATGAACTCTGCTTAATACCTAAATTACTAAAATTCTTTTCTTTTAAAAGATCATAAACCTTGGGATGATACTTTTGTAGTAAACAAACTAAAACCAGGTCAGTAATGTTATAACATTCACTCATTAGTATAATTCTTTCTCTGACAGAGTTTTGTAATGAATATAAACTGCGGTAATTTGAAATATACTCTTCAAGAAAATTCTTTATCACTTCTTCATCTATATCTCTGCGTTTATCCTCAGATAAACTATCTTTCAGCCAATTTAAAAATTCTTGAGAAAAGCTTTTTCTATCACGATTCGGTAAATTAAACTCAGAGTGAAAAATCTTCTCTAAATACCTTTCACTTAAACTAATCTCTTTTTTAAGTTCTTCTATAACATAATCTTTATCAAAGGCTACTATGTAACAGAGATTCGGTAGCTCGAAGGTATCTCTAATTAATCTAAGAACTGCATAAATTTCTTCAGCTTTAAGACGATCTAGATCATCAATAAAAATAAAATACCTACTATAAGCTTCAGTTAATGCTTCTCGTAAATTCTTAAGCTGTGACTCGATGCTCTCGTGTCTTTTCAGAAAATTATTTAACCAATTATCTTTTGATAAAAGTGTGTCAGCATAAAGATTTACAAGCTTTTTTAAAGCCTCACTTTCTAACTCTAATCCTAGGACTCTAGTAAATTCTGTGATAATTTCTCGTTCACTTAGACAGTGCCAAGGTTTAAAATCTATTAATTTAATTTCTGACTTAGTTTTAGGATTAGCGACAAGCTCATCTTTAATAATTTTGAGAAAACTAGTTTTCCCATTGCCCCATTTACTAGTAATCGCATAAGCATAAGATTCTGATAAATTTTGTCTAAGTAAATCACTAATAAAACTTTCAATTAAATTCAAACCAAATATTCTGTCATCAACCGACTTACCAATCGCCGCATGATGAGCCCCCTTTACTTTAGCCTCTTGAATATTTGGCTGATTTTTCTTTGCTAAATTTCGTAAAAATAACTGACACAAATTAATAATCGGTCTTAATATCCATAAGTTCAGTAAAAAAGATTTTAGTGTTTGAAACTTTTCATATACCTTGACCAAAAGTAATAAAAGAGCTGTTCCAAAAAGCAACTTAAAACATATAGAACAATATGCGTTATTTTTTAAAGCACTAAAGCTCTGAGCAAAAGCATTTAAAAATTCCTTTCCTAAAAAGATTTCTAAAAATAAAGGAGAAAAGTAATAAAGAAAACTTCCTAGCAGAAAGAATAAAGCTGCGAGAGAAATTTCTATCAGTAGATTTTTAACAGAAGCCCAAGCATCAACTCGTTTCATTTCTCACCCAGCCTTCCCCTCAGCCTCCAAAGCATGCTTCCCAAGCATAGCCACCTGCCCCTCACTCATTAAATACTGCCAAGGATAACGCAGCGGCACAGAAATTTCAGCATCCTGCTTTTCCCCCCAATCCTTAAACACAAAATACTCAAAAGCCTCTTTAGAAATAGCCTTCTTATAATCCCCATAACTAGGCTCATCACCTAACTCTGTTAATTCTAAAAACATCTTACTAAGCGATCTATCGCCACGTGAAATTAAAGCTTGAATCTGTGTCCACTTATAGCTTTCAGGGCGCACCTCTATGCCAGCAGGTCTTAGGGCTTTAGTAATTTTTTGTAATTTTTTTTCGCTACTCGTATCTATCCCAAAGTTTTGAAAAGGAGTCTGTGCCTTCGGTGTAAAAATGCTACAGCCCCAAGTAATTTTCAGTCTAGAGAATGATTTTTTCAGTCTTTTTAAAAGATCTATAGTAGCTTCGATATCAGCATCTGTTTCATAGGGCATACCGACCATGCCATAAAGTTTTACCGCTTTAATACCGCCATTCAGAGCGTTCTCACAGGCAGTAAAAATCTCAGCTTCGCTAAGCTTTTTATTCATAATCTCTCTTAATCTCTCTGAGCCACTTTCGATAGCGATAGTCATACTCTTCACCCCAAGCTCTACTAAAAGTTCTGCCATCTCTAAAGTCACAGTACCAGCACGCATAGAAGCGACTTGTGCCTGAGGCTTTTTCGGGTGAGCGACTAAATATTTTAAAAGCTCTATAAATTCTGGATGCTGAGTTACACTAGGTCCTAAAAGACCTATCTTATTGGTAAATTTTAAAAGATACTCGACATTCGGAATTAAAACACTGTTAATATCTGGCTTCCTAAAAGGCAGCGTAAGATAGCTAGCTAAGCAGAATCTACACATCTCAGGACAGCTTCTCACCACCTCTAAAAGAGCTGTATCTTCCCAATACGCATCTGGAGCTATAACCGAACTATGAGCTAACTGCTCGGGCTTACTTTTTTCACGCTCTATTGCTTTATAATTTTGCGGAGAATATTTAACTACACCTTGGGCGTGTAGCGAAACTCCAATTTCTGCGTTTTCGTCGTCCTCATGATCCTCATGTACCCGCAGTACACTGCGGTCATTCGTCCTCCTCAGCCTTGAACTTGTTCGTTTGGCTACACGCCCACCTTGTGCACCCGCCTTATTCACTGAAACTAAAATCGCTTCATATAAAGAAGGTACATAAATTCCTGGTATCTCTTCAAAGCAGCTTAGCTTATCACCACGAGAGCTATCACTAAATCCAAAAAATTTCTCAGTCTGCGACACTATCCCATCTATATTATTTTCACAATCGCCTATAGTAATAAAATCAAAAAAATCAGCCCAAGGCTCAGGATTCGCCGTAAGAACAGGACCCCCACCATAAACTAAAGGATGAGACATATCTCTATCTTTAGATAGCAGTGGAATATTTAAATCCTCTAGAGTTTTAATAATATTAATAAAATCCAGTTCCCAAGAGACAGAGAAACTTACTAAATGAATATCACGCGGAAACTTTTCATAGAAATTCGTGAAATATCTATAAGTAGAAGTTTTCTCATGCTCAGAAAAAAGTTTAAAAACTAACTGATAGCCAAGGCTCGCCATGCCGACTTCATAACTATTGGGGAAACAGTTAAGTACATTAATATATCCTCCCTGCTTTCTTGTGAATAGAAATATCTCTTTTCTTAAAGCCTCTTGAAAATTAATTGGTTTAGTAGCACTATCCATCAATAAAATATTTCAAAGCAAGGATATAACTTTTAGCAGCGAAGCCCGATATCTGCCCCTTACAGACAGCTGCTATCATCGAGGTGTGTCTAAAATTTTCTCTTGCATGAATATTAGATAAATGTACTTCTATCACGGGAACTTTTATAGATGAAATAGCGTCTCTAAGAGCAATACTCGTATGTGTATAAGCACCAGCATTCAGAATGATACCTTTCATCTGCTGAGACTGCTCGCAATCTTCAACTTCTGCGTTTCCAGCTTCTTGAATTTTAGAAACTAATTCCCCCTCGATATTCGACTGAAATGTTTCTATGTCTAAATTAGCTGTAGCCGCAAGCTTTATAAGCTGCTGATTAATATCAAGCAAGGTCTCTGAGCCATAATATTCTGGCTCTCTCTTGCCAAGCATATTTAAATTCGGACCATGAATAACTAGAATTTTCATCTGCTTAAATACTGAAACTTAATTTCAGAACCTAATTAAGTACTCGCTTTAGAAGTTACGTTATTCACTAACTCGAGTAATTCTAAAGGACTAAATGGCTTAGAAATAAAATGATCTGCTCCTATAGACTGAGCCCACTTCTCTTCTGTAGCCTGCCCTTTAGCAGTAAGAATAATTACTTTAATATCTTTAAGTTCTGGTGTTTGTTTAATCTTTTCACATACCTCAAAACCAGACTGACCAGGCATCATGATATCTAAGATCAAAAGGTCTGGCTTATCAGCTTTAACCCTAATCATTACCTCATCGCCATCTATGGCTTCCTCTATGATGTATTTATCCTCTGCTTCGAGAACCGCTCTCACGAGAGTTCTTAGCGAATCCTCATCATCAGCAATTAAAATTTTAATTTTTTCGCCCATATTAACCTATCGCCATTTTATCATTAAGCGTTAACGTGGGACTAAAACTAGTAAGTGGAAAATTCAGAGGAAAAACCCTCGCAACAACAGATAATGCTCGGGAACTTAGACCCACACAGTCTTTAATCCGTGAGGCCATTATAAATACCTGCCTTTCATATTTTGATTTTAATTTTTCAGAAATAAAAGTTTTAGATATTTTCGCTGGAACAGGTGCAGTAGGATTCGAGTTTATGAGTAATTCTGCTAAATCAGTTTTATTTATCGAAAGAGATCCTAAATGCACAAAGCTTATTAAGGCCAATATCCAAAATTTACAATTAAATACCTCGGCCAAGATCTTTCCTCTAACGGCCGAAGCTGCAATAAAGAAATTATCGAAAAATAATTTTGAAATTATTTTCTTAGATCCCCCTTACTCACTGCCTCCAAAAAAATTCCAAAAAATCGTCGAAAACATTTTCGAGGGAAAACTTTTATCAGAGCACGGTCTACTTATAATCGAGTCAGGGAGCGGGAACTGGCTGGATCAGTCATTTGATGGATGTTTAAGCCATTTAGAATTAGTGAAGAAAAAAGAGTATGGAGATAGCTCAATTTTTTTCTATACCAGCGATACAGAAAAATAATTTTGAGAAATTTCCGTCAGAAATGGTTTACACAAAAATAACTTCCTAGTAAACTATTTTTGAGACTATTTAAAGATGGTCATCAATTGGGTTTAGTAAACAATAGGAGAAAAACAAATGAATAAATCTGAATTAATCGAAAAAGTAGCTGAAGGAACTGGTCTATCAAAAGTAGACGTTGACAGCGCTCTAAAAGCTATCCTTGCTGTAATCGTAGAAGAAATCACTAAAGGACGTAAAGTAACTTTAGTTGGTTTCGGTACTTTCGAAGCTAGAAAAAGAAAAGCTAGAATTGGCGTAAATCCACAGAAGCCTACTGAAAGAATTAAAATCCCTGCTAAGAAAACACCTGCTTTCTCTGCTGGATCTGAGTTCAAAGCTGCTGTACAAACAGGCAAAGCACCTGGCATCAAGAAACCAGTTGCTAAGAAAAAACCAGCTGCTGCTAAAAAAGCTCCAGCTGCTGCAAAAAAAGCAGTTGCTAAAAAAGTAGTTGCTAAGAAAAAAGCTACTAAGTAAGAAGCTTACACAATAAGTACTTTAAAAAGAGTCCTCATTACTGAGGACTCTTTTTTTTGCTTGTTTATAATTATTCTTACTTTTTCAATTCAGAATCTCGTAAACTGATAGTCTTAAGCTCAGCTGATAACAATGCGTTTAGCTACACTAGCTGCAAATATAGGCATGTCTCTCAGTGTCGCTCAGGCTGGGCAGATCGTCGCATGTACAGCTTATGATGTCGAAAAAGCAGATCAAGCTAGTGAGCAAAGCATCGCGAAAAAAGCCCACGATACTTTCGAAAGCCAGTTCATACCTGCTGCCATGCAGAAGGTCGCGCAAATTATCGGTGAAGGTTTTCTAGGATCTAAAATCGGCTCAGCTGCGGCAGCCTATAGTTCATCCTTACTCTACATGCTTTTCCACAAGTCTATGTTAGCTGGAACTAACTACGAATTTTCTCATGATAAAAATTCCTATGTACCAGAGTCTCTACCACGCTTTTATAAGAATAAAATTTCACCTCTCGTAAATTTCATTAAAGAGAAAGTCTATGGAATTTATGAACATGAAATAAAATGGGGCAGATGGCTCACTACTAGTGGCATTACCATTGGCTCCTTATTCCTACTCAGAAAAACTAAACACGAATAATCCTCTCGCCCACCTGAAGGTATTAGCTGATAAAATCGGTTTAGCCTTTCAAAGAAAATACCTCAGCACACTTGCAGTAGCCGCTGCCGATTCAGTTACCAATATAGTAAATAGCTCTCAGGCAAACAAACTCATACCCTCACCTCTTATAGCGGGGGCATTACGGATAGCGTTAATGAATGCTGCTGTAAAAGCTCAATCAGGAAAACAGCCACCAGAAAACTCAACAAGTAACGATATCGAAAAAAATAAATTAAAAAATCAGCCTCTGGAATCTAGTCCTAAACTGACTCCTGATTCCAATCCAGAGCACCCTTCTTCCATGCATAAAGTAAGCCTATTAGAAGAATCGCTACAAACATAAAAGCCTCAAATATTATAAAGCCTCTAGTACCCGCTTCCATAAAGGTAAATAAACTAGCCCATGGCATTAAGAAAACGAACTCTACATCAAAAATTATGAACATAATCGCAAAGAGATAGTATTTAATGTCGAACTGGACTTGGCTCTCCATCTCAGATTTCATACCGCACTCATAGGTGTCATTCTTAACAGCACCAGGACTGTAAATACCACATATTCTCTGAATTGCGATACTCAAGCCAAGCAAAAATATGCCATTTAGAATAGCTACTACAGAGATGATTCCTATTTGTCCTGTTTCCATGGTCAGCTTAAATTATAAACTATCCTGAAATTCTTTCCAGTTTTTCAAGCCATTCGTGGAAATGGCGGCATTTGGTTCGGAGAGTATTTAAGCCGATGCTTTCTGCGATAGAAAAACCAATAGTACTTTTTTGAAAGCTTTCTGAGAAAATTTCTTTCATGTGTACAGAAGGTCCTTTATCACTGTTAATCAGTTCTGGATTTTCATATTGTCTGATAATTTTTTCATATCTTTTCTTTTGCTCTTGGTCTGTGTTCATTAATTTTTCAAGCGTCTTAGCGCTATCAACGAACATAAAGGCTTCAAATTCGTGTAACTGTAAGTATGGAATAAATTTATTTATATTCATACCATCGTTTTCTAATGAGCTTTTAAGAGACTCTTCTAGAAAACGAACTCTTTCATAAGGATCTCTTGTATTTCTTGATTTTTCGTACATGGGGAAATCTTTTGGTAAGCGGTATAAATCAAACATCGTACTGATCAATCCTAGATTAGGATTATTATTGTTCAAGTGACGTTTTAGCTCTAACCTGACTTGCTTTTCATAGTTAGTAATGCCCCCCTTTTGATTGGGACCAGTCGGTGTCGATTTAGTATCGATTAATACTGCTTTTAAAAAAAATTTTTTTACTTCTAAGTAAGGTTTTAAAACCCCATCACAGAAACGTTTTTCAGTATGACCTTCTACTAAAATAATAATTTCCATGTCAAGGATTAGCTCCAAATAAATTTTTTTGCCATAATTCACCTAAAGAGTAATCATCTAGCCAATCTTTTAAATCATTTGAATTAAGCCTGCGAAAGACACTCTCTTTATCTTTTCTATCTACGACAATAATGTCCTCGGGCTTAAATTTATCTATTAATTGAACGGATTGAGTGGAAATAATTACCTGTCTGTTTACAGCAGCTTGTTTAATCATGCTCGCTAAAATTTCTATCGCATATGGATGTAAGCCTAGTTCTGGTTCGTCTATGACTATAGTACTCGGAGGATCTGGTTGTAGTAATAAGGTAGCGAGACAGATAAAACGTAATGTTCCATCTGATAAATAGTAGGCATCACGATAATCATCGGAATGTTTTTCTTTCCAGATCAGGGATACGGTATCACCATTAGGATTGAAATCAAAATCTTTAAAAAAAGGAGCTACTAGTTTAATATGATCTACAATACCGTTATAGTGGCTATTGTGGTTGAGTTTTAATTTATATAAAAAGGCTGCTAGATTTTCTGCAAACGGTCTTAATGACTGGTTTTCATTAATAGAATTTTTTTGTTTAACTTTTGCTTCATCACTTGTATCGTGAAAGTGAAATAATCTCCAAGATGTTAAGGCACTGTGTACATAGTAAGAGACACTGTTTTGGCCAGTCCATCCAGTTTTTTTTGCATAGTCAGCAAGGCTGCTTTCTATAGTATTAGTCATATTGCAGTGAACAAAGTCTTGACCGTTACTTTTGATGTAAACTGACTTTTCGGATTTAAAAAATAATGTTGGTTCGCTTCCTAAACGAGGTTCTAGTTCACAGACATACTTATTGTTTCCGAAAATAATTTCAAATGAAATTAACTCTGTTTCTTTACTGCCGCAAAAAAGAAAATAATCAGCACCATATTTTATGGTGTAGTGTCCAAGGCGCTCATTAATAATCTCATTCAGTAATTTAAAAAAGGAAATAAAGTTAGATTTTCCCGAACCATTTGAACCTACTAAAATATTGATAGGCTTCAGCTCTAAATCTAATTCTCGAATTGACTTAAATCCTTGTATTTTTATTCTAGTGACTGGATTACCCATTACTTGCTCAGATTTATATTTTATCTATATTGCAAAAAAATTTTTACAATGCAGAGATTTAACTGATTCTAGCTTATCTTCCTTAAATACAATTCCATCGTATTAGATAAAAGCATGGCCACCGTCATTAGTCCGACTCCGCCTGGTACTGGCGTGATAAAAGAAGCTTTTTCAGAAGCGGTTTTAAAATCTACATCCCCGACTATTTTTTTGAGTTCACTGCCATCCGCTTGCACTTGCATCACAGCATTAATCCCGACATCTATCACTACGGCTCCAGGCTTTAACCATGAACCTTGAATATAATTAGGTTTACCAATCGCCGCAACTATAATATCTGCATTTTTACATTCTTCTTCTAGATTAGCGGTGCGGCTATGAGCCATAATAACCGTGGCGTTAGCTTGATTTAAAAGAATCGAGATCGGCAAACCAACTAGGGTACTACGTCCTATAACTAAAACTCTTTTAGCCTCGGTCTTAATACCATACCTTTTTAATAACTCCATACAGCCTTTTGGAGTGCAAGGATGTATCGCAGATTTAGAATTAGAGAGTAATCTACCTAGGTTAGCAGTAGTCAGACCATCTACATCTTTATCTACGGATATAGAATCTACTATGTCTTGAGTAAACTCTCTTAAATGATCTGGCAGAGGTAACTGCAAAAGAATACCGTCAATTCCATCATCTTTATTGAACTCGGCTATCTGCTGTAGAAGTTCTTCCTTAGAAATGCTCACAGCCATAATTTTTTTTATAGATTTAATACCCACTGCTTCGCACGACTTCTCTTTACTACTCACGTAATAATGACTAGCAGGGTCATCACCGACTAAAATCACCGCAAGACAAGGAGGTCTTGAAAATCTCTCATCAAGGTGGTTTTCATCAGAAACAGTTAAAAATCCACTGATTTTTTTCTTTAATTCTTCTTTAATTTCAGTCGAAATTTTCTTACCATCAATGATTTGAGCAGCTTCTAGCATATTAAGAGATTTTAGCTTATCTGCGTATTTTGGACTTGGGGTCTTAAAATGCTAGATTGTTTTAAGTTCGGCTATAGGTCCAAAATATTAGAGATATCAATCTCTGTATCTTTTTTATAGATTAATTTTCCAGTCTTTTTAATTTCTTGAATAAATTCAGGTTCCTGAATTCAGATCTGAAGTTAAATTTTTAATAATTTAAGCAAATTGTTAATTAGATTTCAGGGAGAAGTTTATCAAGAGAGATGGAATTTCTGCAAGAAATTCCATCTCTCTTCACTTTATGCCATTAGCATGGCTAGCGCGAACCGCACTGTGAAAGCTTCTTTCAGGGGG
>JAGWWP010000065.1 GCA_018970325.1 Cyanobacteria bacterium REEB446
TATGCTTTTTTCCCTGAATTACTTGAATAAATCGATTTAATTACCTTTGCTAATGACTCGAAATCTACTAGCTTTAATAGCTTCCTATACGTATGATCTTTTGGAACTAAATCCTCCAAAAGTTTTGAATGAAAATCTAATTGAGAAGACTCGTTACTAAACATATCTTTATCTATTTTAATATCAAAACATACTCCTGCAAAGACTCTTAATGTAAATATCTATCGGTATTTATTCGTTGGGATTGGCAACAGTCCCATTAGGATTATCCCAACCTTCTCTTAGAGCAGAATGTGAGAAAATAAACCTCGTAGGCTCATCTAGAGAAAGAAGTGTTTTTTTTTCTTTCATGATTAAGTCGTGATCACTTGGACTTGCATCACCATTCTTAATAGTAGGATTGACTAGATGTTTATTTTTATCTATTGAGAAATAACCTTTATGAGTCTCTC
This sequence comes from Cyanobacteria bacterium REEB446, assembly GCA_018970325.1. GTDB lineage: Bacteria > Cyanobacteriota > Vampirovibrionia > LMEP-6097 > LMEP-6097 > LMEP-6097. The sequence goes on from JAGWWP010000065.1 coordinate 453, forward strand.
CTACAGTGATTTTCTTTAAATACTGAGTATAAGCTGAATCTTCATCATTCAAATATTCTTTAACTAATTCTTGATACTCCTCCTCAAAAACTTGAGCGTAGTCTCCATTAAGCTTCTCTGAATTTTCATCGTAAAGCCTATACTTAGCAACTTCATCGATAAAAAATAAGCTAAGCACCTTTATCCCACGATTAAAAAGTCTTACTTCTTTTTCTAGATGTGCTTTAATAGCTTCTCTGATTTGTATTCTTCTTAATGTTTCTTCATTAGTATCCCCAGTAACAGCACCAAGTTCAAGCTCTACACCATTTTTAAAGAAAAGCTTTCCTAGATTAACATCTATCTCTGTAATTACAAAACCATTGTATTGAGCAAGTTTCCCTGAAAGTTCAAATAGGTTATCTCCTTTAGAAAAACTCTTCCGAGTTCTTTTGATCACACCTGATTTTTGTTTAATTTCAATCTCTAGCATTGCTTTCGGAGCGGATTCTGAAAGAATAAAATTTTCCAAATATAAATATGAATCAGTAGCAGTTAACCCCAGTATGCTAAGTCCAGTTACCTTGATTTTTTTAACGAGCTTTTGGTTGTAAGCGTCTAGAGCATCTAAACGGTAAATAATATTGTGTTTTTTCTTATGAGTAGCTGAATAGCGAAGAATCATTAGAGGATTGAATTCTTTTAGTGCCTCAAATGTATTACTAGATTTTTTTACATCACCTTCAACCTTCTGCGGTTCATCTATAATCAATATCGGGTTATTAGCTTTAATTACATCAATTGGTCTTCTAGAGCCAAAATCATCTGGTTTACTAAAAATTTTACGGGCTGCTTTATTTTTGGATTTTGAGCCTTCTTTGGGTTTTTTAAGCGAACTATTAAAAGCCTGAGTATTAATGATCATGACATTAATATCTGCACTTGAAGAGAAATTATCTAATTCATTTAAATTGTCAGAATCATAAATAAAGTAACGAATTCTTTTATGGTAGCTTTGGTGAAAATGTTCAGCAGTATCTTCAAAAGATTGATTAACTCCCTCCCTAATAGCGATACTAGGAACTACGATTATAAATTTAGACCAGCCATAGTTTTTATTAAGCTCAAAAATTGTTTTAATATAACAATAGGTCTTACCTGTCCCTGTCTCCATCTCTATATCTAGGTTAAGCTTAGAGACTTTGCTTAATACTAATTCCTTATCATAGTCTATATTGTTAGATTTCTTTTGAACTGTTTGGATATTTTCTAGTAACTGTTCTTCAGCAAGAACTATTTTTGAGTTTTTAAAAGCGTTGTCACTAAAATCCTCTAATTTGATATCTTTAAAACCTTTTAAGCCTGCTTTAGCTTCTATTTCAGCTTTTTTCTTTCTAGCAATTTCCCCAATATCATATCTATATTTCTGGATAGAATTTCCAGGCTGCCCTCTAAAGCAATCTATGACAGCGTTTACTGCATCTTCTTGATACTGCTGGTGCTTAAATTTTAATTTCATTTATATAACCTTCAATTCTGTTTCTGGTGATAATTGTCTAAATATCTGTTCTACATTAGTTTTAAGCGCATCATTATTAACAAAGCTACTATCTTTTAGTACTAATGTTACTGGCTCACGCTTAGCAAGCTCTGAAAATAACCCTTCTGGTAAATTGGTTTCAAAACATGCACAGAGTGAATTAGCAGCTACAAAGTAAACTTTCTTACCCATTATCTCTTCTGTAGTGATTTCGAGATCAAGTTGGACTCCAGAATCAAGCATGACTTGGAAAAGTAGATCTTCATTTGTTCTATCTTCTTTTATGTTGCTAATCAGGCCTGCTATTTGTTGTTGATTAATCTCATTAGGCTTATAATAAGTATTTTTCATATTCGAGGTATCTACTTTTAAAACCCTAAAACCTATATCTAAATCTTTATCTGCACTAGGCTCTTCTCCGAGCTTGAGCCGCATGCTTTTAGTTTTTAGCTCTTCGAGGATTTTTTTACCAGCTCTGCGAATACGTTCTTTACCGATTTCAGAAACTAAATGTGGTTTATCAATAGAATCAAGAAATTCTATTGTAGATTTAATCTGTTTTTTCATCTGAGTATCTAAAGTTTTTAAAAGTGTTTTGTCTAAATTTTCTGGCAACTGTATCATGATAAATTTAAGATCTTTTTTTTCCTTTAAATTTACTTCTAATACCGAATGAGCTGTAGATGAAGACCCTGAAAAGAAATCTAGAACTAGATCTCCAGGCTCTGTGCTTAATTCTATTAATCTTGAAATTAATTTCAAAGGTTTTTTACCATTTTTAAATTCAACAAAACCTTCATTGTCTAAACCAGTTGTCTTAATATCAAACCAAAAGTCTCCGACATTATGACACAAGTAGTCACTTGCGAATAACATTTTTATCCTTGGTTGATCTGAATCTAAGTTATATCCATTTTTAATTAAATAAACTTTTCCCTCTTGAGTGCGAATTAAGAAAAATGGCGAACTAGTAGTTTCTCTTTTTTTATCAGCAATCTGTTTTGCACCATAACTTGTAGCTACATCACGTAAAATCCGATGAGCATTTTTAAACCTAATTTCATCAGATTCTTCAGCTGTATATGTTTTACCCTTTTCATATAAGCTATCTATTGACAGTAGGTTTATTCTCTTACATATCTCATCAGCATTTTTAATATCTTCATCCGTAACATTATCTGCACTTAGAGTGTTTTGAATAATTTCAATCTCGGAGTCAGTTATACCTCCAATTACGTGCTTATATTCATCATCCCACTTATCTTTTTTTATAGTAACTGGCGTAAATTCACTTTGGACTTTTTGATACAAAAGAATGTATTCCTTAAGCTTGGGCAATCTTTTTTTAACATGCGCCATTTTCACGCCAGTAGGTTCTGAAAGTTTTATTGCAATTTGATTAATAAAATTCCCCGCCCCAAAAATTTCATCACAAATCTTTCTTAAATTATGAACCTCATTATCATCAATAGAAATAAATATCACTCCGTCATCTCGCAGCAAATTCCTAGCAAGCTTTAAACGTGAATACATCATTGAAAGCCAGTCAGAATGAAAGCGTCCATTAGCATCTGTATTAGCGATCATTCTATTTCCTTCATCATCTACTTGATTTGAAAATATTCATCTCTAGACTCTGCATAGTCGTCAGGATAAATAAAATCTTTACCAGTGTTGTAAGGCGGATCTATATAGATCATCTTCACTGCGCCTAGATAGTTTTCCTGAAGCAATTTAAGTGCATCTTCGTTATCGCCTTCTATAAAAAGGTTTTTTGTTTTATCAAACTCGACACTATCCTCTCTATCTGGTCTAAGTGTTTTAGATATAGGGGAATTCGCTCTTAGGATAGCTTCTTTTTTACCTGGCCAGTTAAGGGTGTATCTTTCTTGGTAGCCTTCTACTATTTCAGAAGACAGTTCTTGCTTTAAAAGATCAAAATCTACCGATTTTTTCAGATCACCATTATCATCAAAACTCTCAGTAATACAGTTAGGGAAAAGCTCTGCTAGTTTTTCTATATTTTCTTTTAAGTTATCTTTGCTTATTAAATCTAATTTTTCTATCATAATTATTCTATAATCTCCCAGCGCCCTGATCTTGAAGATCCTATGTATCGAATCTTATCAGCTTCTTTTAATTTATCCAGGTGATATCTTACTCCCTGTTTACTTAAGTTCAGCTCACTCGCTAATTCTTCTAGGGTGAGACTCGGATTTGAACGGACTAACTCTAAAACCTCTATCTGTTTTTTCGTGCTAGTTTTTGTGCTAGTTTTCGTGCTAGTTTTCGTGCTAGTTTTTGTGGTGAAATCTACCACGGAAAAATCAATATCACCACGAAACTCAGGTCTAGTCTGATTATAGTCAAACCAGTTATCACGCATTCTATCAAAGCCAAAACCTGCATTTTCAGCAAGCTTAATACAACGGAACAAGGTCGCTAAAATTGGATTACGAGGTAAAGAGACATCTTCATGAATTAAAGTCTCTACTGGCTTAGGAAAGGCTCCAGGGTTAAAAAATTCAATATGATTAGTAAATATTCTGACACGAGATTTCATCGGTGAAAAGTAATCAGCGTGCATAAGCATATTCACAAGTGCTTCTCTTAAAGCTATTAGCTGAGGGTGGTTGGCTACGTTAAAGCCTTGATTATCCATATTAAAGGGTAAGTCAATATGAGAAGATATGCGGTGCATAAGAGCAAAGTAATATTGCCATAAATTTTCTTGTTCTATTAGCCTAAAAGTATATCTAGGATTCGCTTTAGAGTAAGATTCAGCAGGAATTTCTAAAAGATCTATACGAAAATCAGTGAAGTAAACATCTATCAATTCTTTATTACCAAAAAATAGTAAAGCAGCGTAGGAAACACCTTTATCGCTAATAGCTCTTATCTTCGTTAAAAAGTCCTTAGCTGACATTTGGTTGTATCTAAGACTAGGATTAGCTCTTTGCATATAAGCCATATATTCTTCAATACTTTGGCTTGATAGCTTTTCATAAGCTAAATCTTCTATAAATTCAGAACTTTTAGTACCATAAGCCTGTTCGCGATACATAGCATCTATTTCTTCAGAACTAGCCCTTCTGTCACCACTTCCAGACCTGACATAAGTATTTTTCAGGTTATTAAAATATATAGGTTTGTTCTTGGCAATTGGAATATAAAAGCCAAGAACGATTTTGTTACTAATTTTATATTTTTTCACTCTAGGACGAATTACACAGTTAAATTTTTCAGCAGAGTTTAAGGTATTGATGAAATCTTGTTCTAGCTTCGCTGCTTGTTTTAAACCAGAGACTATAAACTCACCTTTCTTCTCTGATACACCAAGAAAAATCCAGCCACCAGCGCTATTAGCAAAAGCGCTTACAGACTCCCAAATACTTTTAGGCAAGCCACTTTCAGCAGATTTAAACTCTAAATCTTCCCACTCTATGTCTTCTAATTTGTTTAGTAAGTCTGCTTTATCCATTAGTCAAAGACTTTAATTCTTTTTCTTTTTCCTGTAATGCAATATTAATATTTACTTTCTTCTTAAATTGCTTCTCTTTAGATAATCTGCTTTTAAGCTTATGAATCTCTCTTTCTAATTTTAATATTTTTTCATAGATCTGCACATAAGATTCTAGATTAGTTTCTTTTAGCGCATAAGGAATAAAAAGCTTAATTAACCAAAAATATAGAGCCTCCATATTTAATTCAGCAGATAAAGTAAGCTTCTCAGTAGTTTCAAGTGAAACCCATTCTGAGTTTAGATAACTTGACTTCAATATGGCTTCCTTTTTATTCTGACTCAAAGTCTTATAAGCTAAAAAGTAACGAAAATGTCCTTGAAAGTTAAGTAAAAAAATAATTGGACTAAGTATTGCTTCATCAATAACTTTTAAAACTCCAGCATTTAAATCTTCTTTTTTCAGTTGTAATTCAATAACTTGAATTTCGTGTAAATCATCAATAGAATCTATATTTAATTTACTGCTAGAGAGTTTGTAACGCCATATGATCTTTTCCACTTGCTCAATAAAAGCTTCTTTAAGTCTAGAGTTCACTTTTGCTTGATCATAAATCTTAGACTTAGTGATTATTCTGCACTGGATGCCTTACATTTAGGCTAGATTGCAATCTCTGACTGATAGAGTCTATAGTTTGTTTTAAGCTCAAATCCAGTCTAGAATTAGATAAATAGCACTCTTCAACAAGTTTTGATACTATAAGACCGCTAGGGGATTGTGGCTTAATAGTTTTAGCAATAACTTTTAAAAACTGAACTACTTTTCTTAACTGTAAAGGATCACTTTCTGGACTTATTTCTTCAAGATTTTGAAACCAAGCTGTAACGCCTTTAGGATCAGCCTCAAGCCATTCATTTTTAGAAGCTATTTTAAGCTCTGTTTGGTTATCCCCAAAAATATTGACAAATTCGTGAGATTTATAAATGGGTACATCGATATGAAACCCCTCGTTATAAAATATGCGCACACAATTATCTTTAACAACGGGCTGATCGTTTAGGGCTGTCTCATTCTAAAAATCAAGAGATTTTAGGAAATTTTTGAAAGATAATTTGTTCTCTAAAGTCATCATTCCATCCAGAGACCTGTCTTTTGCCGATAAGGTTGTATTTAGAGCCATCGAGTTTAATGAGATTGAGT
>JAGWWP010000066.1 GCA_018970325.1 Cyanobacteria bacterium REEB446
TAGGTCAAGGAGAGGGTATTAAAGAAGGTACTCAAGTTAAGTCCACTGGTAAATTAGCTGCAATTGGGGTCAGCAACGAAATTCTAGGCAGAGTAGTAGATCCACTCGGTAAAGTTCTTGATGCTAAACAGAACTATCATATAGATAAATTTATGCCACTAGAGAAGATAGCTCCAGGGATAGTTAAGCGTAAATCAGTACACGAACCACTTCAAACAGGAATCACTTCCATAGACGCTATGATCCCTATCGGCAGAGGTCAAAGAGAGCTTATCATTGGTGACAGACAGACTGGTAAAACAGCTATTGCGTTAGATACGATTTTAAATCAAAAGAATGTCCCAGAAGCAGATAGACCTATCTGCGTTTATGTATCTATCGGCCAAAGACAGGGTTCTGTTGCAAGAACAGTTAAGAAATTAGAAGACGCTGGTGCTATGGCTTACACAGTCGTAGTTCACGCTGGTTCTACAGATAGCTCTGCCTTACAGTTTTTAGCACCGTATGCTGGCGTGGCTATCGCTGAATATTTTCTAGCTCAAGGTAAGCATGTTCTTTGTATTTATGATGATCTTACTAGACACGCTTGGGCCTACAGAGCAATGTCTCTTCTTCTAAGAAGACCACCAGGTCGTGAAGCTTATCCAGGTGATGTATTCTACATTCATTCAAGATTACTTGAAAGAGCTTGTAAACTTTCCGATGCAGAGGGGGCTGGTTCTATAACAGCATTACCAATCATTGAAACACAGGCTGGTGACGTATCTGCTTATATTCCAACTAACGTAATTTCTATCACTGATGGACAGATCTTCTTAGACACTGGTCTATTTAACGCTGGTGTAAGACCCGCGATTAACGTAGGTCTATCTGTATCTAGAGTAGGTGGTGCTGCCCAAACTAAAGCTATGAAAAAAGTGGCTGGTAAACTCAGACTTGAACTCGCTCAATTTAAAGAGCTTGAAGCTTTCGCACAGTTCGCTTCAGACTTAGATCCAGCGACACAGAGACAGATCACCCGTGGTAGAAAATCCGTAAAAGTTCTAATTCAAGATGAATTCTCTCCACTTACAGTAGGCGAGGAAGTTTCTGTGATATTCGCTGCTGGACAAGGTATTCTTGACAGCATTGACGATACAAAAATCACCGAATTCAAGAAAGGCTGGTTTGAGTATTTCGCAGCTAATCATAAAACACTTAAAGAGAAGCTTGATAGAGGAGATTCATGGGACGATGATATCGTTAAGGAACTTCTAGAAAGTCTTAATAAATTCAAAGAGAATCTCTTTCTCTAAGTGTTATAATATTTAGTCTTGTATAAAATTCAAGGTAATCAGTCATGTCTTCAATAAAACTATTAGATAAAAACGGTAAAGAAACTAAAAACACAGCGGATTTCGATTCTAGCCTGCTTAGTATAGAGCCTAATAAGCACTTAATATATTTAGCAGCAGTTAGGCAGCAAGCGAATGAAAGAAGTGCTCATGCTAAATGTAAAACCAGATCAGAAGTACGTGGTGGTGGAGCTAAACCTTGGAAGCAAAAAGGTACTGGTAGAGCAAGAGCAGGTAGTTCTAATTCACCTCTATGGAGAGGCGGCGGTGTCATGTTCGGACCTACTGGTAGAGAGAATTACACTAAGAATTTAAATAAAAAAGCTAGCAAGAAAGCCGTTCTATCTGCTCTTCTTCAGGTTATTAATAAAGGTAACCTAGTTGCTATCGAGTCTTTAGAAATACAGGAAGGTAAGACCAAAGAAGTACTTCAGGCGTTAACAAATCTAAGTCTCAACAACTTAGGTGTTTTGATTGTAGTTGAAACAGATGCAGTAAATTTAGATTTATTGAAAAGAGCTTCTAGAAATATTGCAAGAGTAAGATTAATTACTTCTGATCGCTTAAACGTAGTCGATATGCTTAAAGCAGAAAAAATTCTCATCACAAATAAAGCACTTAAGGAAGCTGAAGAGCGTTTCCAGATGTTTGTAGGAGCTGAGGCTAAGTAAGGAATTTAAATCATGGCATTAAAATCTAGTAAAGCAGTTTATATAATCAAAAGACCTATCATTACTGAGAAGTCTACTAATATGTCTGAAATGAGTAAATTTACTTTTGAAGTAGATGCTCATGCAAATAAATTTCAAATCAAAGAAGCTATTGAAGAGCTTTTTCCTGATGTGAAAGTTAAAAAAATAAACGTCGTTAAAATGTTTGGTTCTTCAAGAAGAAGTGCTAAAGGCAGAACGAAGCCTAAAGATGGTAAAAAAGCTATTGTTACTATTGATGGCGGTCATATTAAATATTTTCCTGAAGTTTAATATTAAGCAGTCTCTTTTTTAAATAAAAACTCTTCTGCAAGCTTAGATGAAGCTTGAGCGATAAACTTAACTGGATTTTTCAATGGATTAGCAATAGAATCTAAGTCATTCCTCTGGACTTCATTTCTAGCATTAGATACTTGAGTAAATATCTTCGCGAGTGCATCTGACCCCATCTGCAAGTGAGTTTCACCAGTTAGATCTCCAACAGCCCCCATACCAAAAAACACTCCAGAAAGCCAGTTAAAGAAACGTCCTTTCTCTAAATTCTGTAAACTAGCCCGATCTAGCACTAAACCTGTCATACCGAGGACGTCTCCGACAATCTTACCTGCACCATGCTTGCCCGTCGCATTGAGTAATAAACCACTCAAAGAACCAGTAGCACCAAGAAATCCCATTAGCCCTTTTTGGTTATTTAATAAAACATCAGAGAATATAGATCTAGTTTTTTCAAATGCAGAGCGTGATGTATCGCTCATTATTTTAGAAATATCATTAACAATCTCAGATGACAACTCATTTATTCTCTCAAAAACTACTTTAAACGAATCTCCAAGCGAATTAAAAGGCTTACCTTTTTCTGGTTTCAATGGTGAATTACTAGATTTTACAGCAGCATTATCTAACTCCATTAAACCAGCATAGAGTCTACGAGCAGAATATATCCACTTAACTGGTAAAAAAGCAAAAGGAATATCAACAGCATTAGCTAAAGCCATTAGACCTCTATTCTGTTTAAGACCTGTCAGTGTACCTAGTCCGCAATTTAACAATAGAAAACTTCTATAAGCAGCCTGCCCTATTAAACTGCCTGCTTTATTTTCCTTAAGTTTAGAAAATTCCACCCCCATATTAATCGCCGCAGTGGCTCCATTTAACCAATTAGAAACTATCTTCCTCACTGGGTTATGAGCATCTGATACATTTAATATAAAGTCCGCAATAATATTTAAAGATTTATCTCTTAAAAATTTCTCAAGAATATCAATCCCAGTCTTGGGCTTGGGTGCTTTATCTTTTGTTTCAGTATTAAGATCATTGGTAGATATTTCAGTCAGTGGCACTTGTGCTACTTGGCTCGTAGCCTCTCGCTCAGCTTCTAAAGAAAGTTTCGGCTGTTTTTCACCCTGAGCTTGAGCTTCTGGTTTAGAATTTCGTTCAGGGGAAACTAAAGCGGTCTGACCACCAAATTTAGGTCTATTTAGAGTAGCTGACTCTAAGTGCATGAATAAATTAGTGAACTTCTTTACCCAACAGTCCGTGATGAAAAACAAAATTTTTCACCACATTCTTAGCAACTTCGCTAATCCCACAGAATGCGTACAGACACTCTTTCATTCATACAATTATGTATTACAAGTAGAGTTTTAGGCAATCATGCAAATCTTTAATTTTTGTTAAAGATTTACATAGTAAGGCTGTTCACAAACGTGGGCGTGTAGTCAAACGTACAAGTTTAAGCCTCAGCTAAAATTGTATGAATATCGGGAATAATATATAAATATGGATATCTCTGCTTTTAAAGAACATATTCAGAATAATATTATTAGCCGCTGCGATAAAGCTCTAGAAAATCTTAAAGAGACAAGAAAATGGCATGGTTATGTCAGTAAGGTAGTCGGACTTTTATTAGAGGCTCAACTCCCTGGATCTACCATAGGAGAGCTATGCAGTATAGTTACAGAAAATGGTGAGAGTAAACTCTGTGAGGTAGTAGGTTTCAGAGGCACTACAGCATTAATGCTCTGCTTAGAAGATGGTAAAGGTATCAGTCAAGGATGCCGTGTCTATCCTAGCGGTCATACATTACAAGTTGGTCTCACAGAAGAATTACTCGGAAGAGTTATAGATGCGATAGGCGTACCAATGGATCACAAGCCAGTACCAGTGTATGAAGAATACAGAGATATAGAACAACCAGCTCCAGACTCTTTTGGTAGACCGAGAATTCACGATATATTTTCTACTGGCGTAAGAGCTATAGATGGTCTTCTAACCTTAGGAGTAGGACAGCGTGTCGGACTTTTCGCAGGGTCTGGTGTAGGTAAAAGTACAACTATGGGAATGCTCGCTAGGTACTGCTCTGCTGATATTAACGTGATCTGCCTAGTAGGGGAACGTGGTCGTGAGGTACAGGACTTTCTGGAAGAAAGTTTAGGTGAAGAAGGACTGAAAAGATCAGTCTGCGTAATCGCTACAGGTGATAGACCTGCGATGATGCGTATGAAATGCCTATTTACAGCGACTACTATAGCTGAATATTTTAGAGATAAAGGCAAGAATGTATTACTGATGGTAGACAGTATGACTCGTACGGCGATGGCTGCAAGGGATGTAGGTCTAGCAGTAGGAGAGCCTCCTACGATGAAAGGCTACACACCCAGTGTATTTTCTATGATACCAAGAGTATTAGAAAGAGCAGGCAAATCACAACACGGCTCTATAACAGCTGTTTATGCAGTATTAGTAGAAGGCGATGACGTAAATGAACCTATTGCTGATACAGTAAGGGGTGTACTCGATGGTCACATATGGCTTTCAAGAAAAATCGCCGAGCGAAATCATTTCCCCGCTATAGATGTACTTGGTAGTATAAGCAGACTTTTTACAGAAATCACAGATGAGCAGCATCAAGCTTCTGCTGCTAATATGCGTAACCTCATGTCCACCTACAAAGAGAATGAAGATTTGATTAATATCGGTGCTTACGAAAAAGGCTCAAATGCTAATATAGATAAATCAATAAACTTGAAGGGAGAAATAGATAAATTTCTCAAGCAAGGTAAAAAGGAAGCAACGCCATTTCCTCAAACGGTACAGCATCTAAATTCGATAATGCGCTAAACCTAGCGAAACGGAATATTTTTATAAATAGAATAAACAGCATTCTAAAAAGACTTCTAGATATCTTTTTAAGCCTTTCAGCTATTATCATTTTCAGCCCAATACTTATATTAATTTTTCTACTAGTTAAAAAAGATGGGAGTGGCTCAGCACTTTATATACACACTAGAGTAGGAAAAGATTTTCAAGAATTTCAATGTTATAAATTCAGAACTATGGTCTTAAACGCAGACCCTAACAGGCTTGCGGAAAGTGCTGATGATGATCGCATAACCGCCATCGGAAAAATACTACGTAAAACCAGCTTAGACGAACTGCCGCAGATATTTAATGTTTTAAAAGGCGAGATGAGCATAGTCGGGCCAAGACCCGCTCTACCAGTGCAAGTAAAACATTTTTCTGAAAAAGAAAAATTAAAACTAGCAGTAAAGCCGGGTATTACAGGCTGGACACAGGTCAATGGCAGAAACTCCATTCCTTATGAAAAGCGTATGGAGCTAGATACTTGGTATGCAGAACATCATAATGTAGTTCTGGATATATGGATTATTTTTAAAACCTTTAAGGTTCTGCTTTTTCCAGATAAAGGTATTTATGATCTTAATTCTAGTTCGCCTGTAGAGTGATTAAGCATGATTGATTACAGCCCTTGCATAATAGTCAAAATATTCCGCATTAATTTCAAACTTTTTTTCACTATTCCATGGATTTGCTATTGTGTAAGTACCTCGATTAGGATCATACGAAGTAACTGCATAACAATGGCGTTCTATTAAAACTTGAGCATTATCATCCCCCATCTTGACTGAAAGATCATCTGGTAAATCAAAATTAGCTGTTACGTTAAGATTATTTGATTTTTTTGTGATTAACTGCCGCCACTCTTGGCTACGAAGGTCCATCAAAGTTCCCTTACGACCTGTGAATAAAGAAGCAACATCATGATCTGTTGGTAATAAACCTTTTGTCGTTGTATTAACTTTTCTTATCTCTATTGATTTTGTTTCTGGGTTATATATTTCTCTATCATCTTTTTTTCCATACTGATTAAAATATTTTTCAACAGCAGTAGCTAAAATCAACACGTCACCATCAATTCCAGCAAGGGTTTTATTTTTCTCCAAATCATCCGCAGTAACTCTAGCATAAACCCCACCATTGTTATCAGAATACATACCACCTTCACCAGTAGTATCTTTCTGCTGAGCTGCAAACTCAATACTTGAAGCCTTTTTCGTCATTTCCCATTAACTCCTTTCTGTGATTTTAATTAAGCAACAGTGCCACTATGTAGTCTCCCGTGGCTGGATCTTTACTGATCTGGGTTTCCTAGAATCTAGCCTGAAGTTAAATTAAGAAAAAGAAGCTCATTGTATAAAGGTTTCAATAGCAAAAAGTAACCTAAAACAATGAGCAAATATAACCATATCACAGAAGCCCAAGCTCGTAAGCGTAGAAAAGG
>JAGWWP010000025.1 GCA_018970325.1 Cyanobacteria bacterium REEB446
CACTCAATCTCATTAAACTCGATGGCTCTAAATACAACCTTATCGGCAAAAGACAGGTCTCTGGATGGAATGATGACTTTAGAGAACAAATTATCTTTCAAAAATTTCCTAAAATCTCTTGATTTTTAGAATGAGACAGCCCTGAAGACCAACGAAGCAATTAAAGATAATATCAATTATTTAAATCACACACTTTTTACCTCTTGTGATTACTTCAAGTCAGTTAAATACTTATTTATTTTGCCCTAGGCTTCTTTTCCTGGAGGCAGTTTTAGGGTGTACAAGCTCAAATGAACCATCGGAAGAGGGGCGCTTACTCCACGACAAACTTAGTCCAAACGAAGTCTTTCTAGAAAGCAGTGAACTTGGTCTTAAAGGTAGCATTGACGTAGTCGAAAATGAAAATATACCAATTGAATATAAGCGAGGAAAACCATTTGATAAGAATAAACCTTGGGATGAACATGCAGTTCAACTATGCTCCTTGGCTTTATTAATGGAAAGTAACCACATTGAGGAAAAAGTGCCATTTGGCTATATTTGGTACAACGCTGCCAGAAGAAGAGTTATTGTTGATATTAATGATAGTTTAAGAGAAAAAACACTAACAACAATTAAAGACTGTCTTCGTTTATTAGAGTCAAGTACACTACCCCCAGTGCATCAAAATCGAAAAAAATGTACTGGCTGTAATCAATTACCTAATTGCCTTCCAGATGAATTCAATATTGAGAAAGAGAAAAATGAGCAAAGTCTATCTAAAATTCTTAGTCCTAATATTGAGGGACAATTTATATATATAGATAACTATGGTTCAAAGGTTTCAAGAAAAGAAGACCTTATACAGGTAACTTCCATTGATGGTGAAAAAAAAACTGTTGGAGCTGGAATGGTCAACCAGATAGTGATTCAACAGCCAACAAACTTAACTAGTGGGTTTTTAGAATTATGCGGGAAAGAAAATATCCCCATTGCGATACTAGACTATTCTGGCAAATGGCAAGGCTCATTTCATGGACCAATGACTAAAAATGTTCTTACACGTACTAAACAGTATCAAATATTTCAAGACCCTGAAATATCTCTCATTTATGCAAAGATACTTATAGAGGCAAAAATAATTAACCAAAGAGTTTGGCTAAGAAGGTATCTAGGGAAGGATCATTTAATCTCACAAAAACTTCAGAATATCATTACTAGATTAAATTCTGCAAAATCAAGCTTAGAGTTATTGGGATATGAAGGTGAAGCCGCAAAAGTCTACTTCTCTGCATTTGAAGAGCTTTTAAAAGATACTGACTTCACATGGGCTGGTAGAAAGAAACATCCAAGTACTGATCCAGTGAACAGCTTACTAAGTTTCGGCTATAGCTTACTCCTGCAACAAGTCATAACAGCCTGCTACCTTGGAGGGTTAGATCCTTACTTGGGCTTTTTACATGGCACAAAGCATGGAAAACCATCATTAGCACTAGATTTAATGGAAATATATAGAACACCAATTATTGATTCTGCTGTTATTGGCTTTATTAAACGTAAGCAGTGTGAGCCAAAAGACTTTGAATACCTTGGAGAAAGTTGTGTGATCAAGCAATCTACTCGCAAAGACTTCGTTCAGACACTTGTGGAAAGATTTAAAGATGAAATTATTCATCCAATATTTAAATATAAAACCAGTTACCAGCGTTCCATTCACGTTGAGGCAAGGTTGCTAGCATTTTCCCTACTCAGCAAACAAGAGGATTGGAAGCCATTTACCTGGAGATAAAATAATGACATTAGAGAAAAATTTCTTAGTAATGTATGATATTAGTGATCCCAAAAGGCTTAGAAAAGTCCACAGTATTTGCAAAAAATTTGGAATACCTCAACAGTTAAGTATTTTTGAGCTCAAACTAACTGCGAGAAAATTTATATTATTCCTTCGAGAAATTCGTCAATGGATTAATACGAAAGAAGATCAACTAGTTTATATATGTTTATGCACTAACTGTAATACGAAAATTAAAGCAATTGGTGAACAATGGGATACCAGCCTAAAGAATAGCTGTGTTATACTCTAAAAGTCTTCGCTATACGCAAGTCAGTAAAAACCTTAGATCTAGATTTAAGGCTCTTTTACTAAGAGTGTGAACTGTGTTAGTTTTATTCTCTGATAAGTATGGGCAGCTTTCTGTAGTATTTATTAGGATCAAGTTTAAAACCTCCAAGCACTCCTCATCTTAAATATCTCAATTCGAGAACCTCTGTACACTGAAAAACATGGAAGATCCTCGCTAGCTTTACTGAAAAGAGTTTTAAGGAAAATAGACTTAATTATATTTAACTCTAAATTTATTTTTTTACCTTTCTCGTTTTTTCTAATTTAAATCCTTGATTTACAGCTCAAAATAAGGATGCCGTGTCAGAGACTTTCATTTAGAGATAGGATGAGACACATGAAGCTGGATTAAACGGATTAATCGAGTTGGAAGTGTCAGAGACTTTCATTTAGAGATAGGATGAGACACAGTCCTGCTTCACGGTTGATAAATTTGTTGAGGTAGTGTCAGAGACTTTCATTTAGAGATAGGATGAGACACCTCGTTTTCCTTTAAAAGAAAAAGAAGTTCAAGAGTGTCAGAGACTTTCATTTAGAGATAGGATGAGACACGTAGATCGTTATACTTAGTTAATACTTCTTCTCTAGTGTCAGAGACTTTCATTTAGAGATAGGATGAGACACTAAGCGGTTTCCCTTTTTTTCTATAAGGAGCTTCGGTGTCAGAGACTTTCATTTAGAGATAGGATGAGACACAATGTAAATAAATGGTATAATTAAACGAGGAAAGGTGTCAGAGACTTTCATTTAGAGATAGGATGAGACACATCCAATGGCTTCTCTTCTTGGTGCTGCCGCTGGGTGTCAGAGACTTTCATTTAGAGATAGGATGAGACACGATCATCTTCGTTCATAAATTTAATTCCTTTGCTATGTGTCAGAGACTTTCATTTAGAGATAGGATGAGACACCGGCTAAAGAGTTAGAGAATCGAAATTTAGAAAGTGTGTCAGAGACTTTCATTTAGAGATAGGATGAGACACCCCTATCTAAGTTAAAAGCTCCATCCAGTAAAGCGTGTGTCAGAGACTTTCATTTAGAGATAGGATGAGACACGTTATAGATGACGAAAACTTAAGCAAACTGGATAGGTGTCAGAGACTTTCATTTAGAGATAGGATGAGACACTTTTGCTTCTGCATCTGTTAAAGTGGCAATAGCCTGTGTCAGAGACTTTCATTTAGAGATAGGATGAGACACCCATTATTAATTGTTTGTATAGGAGCTTTAGAAAGTGTCAGAGACTTTCATTTAGAGATAGGATGAGACACATGACCATTTACTCTTGATTAGCTACCCACCAATTAGTGTCAGAGACTTTCATTTAGAGATAGGATGAGACACAGTCCTGCTTCACGGTTGATAAATTTGTTGAGGTAGTGTCAGAGACTTTCATTTAGAGATAGGATGAGACACGGGAAGATATTAAAATACGTGTCTCCCCCGACGGGAGTGTCAGAGACTTTCATTTAGAGATAGGATGAGACACTTCAGTTACTATCGGACAACCTAGCTTTGTTGGTAAGTGTCAGAGACTTTCATTTAGAGATAGGATGAGACACGAAGGATTTTAAAATTGTAAAAATTCCCCATAAAAGTGTCAGAGACTTTCATTTAGAGATAGGATGAGACACATTAATTGATTACTATTTACTTTGATTACTTGCTCAGTGTCAGAGACTTTCATTTAGAGATAGGATGAGACACGCATATAGCTAGTCATGGCGGTGAGCTTCAATTAGTGTCAGAGACTTTCATTTAGAGATAGGATGAGACACCAAGCCCTACAACCATACCAGTATTTACCTTTGTGTGTCAGAGACTTTCATTTAGAGATAGGATGAGACACCATAAAGTAGGTACGTTTGGCCCTTTGCCTGCTGTGTGTCAGAGACTTTCATTTAGAGATAGGATGAGACACAAGGGATAAAAAATAACGATAGCTTAAACCTAAGGTGTCAGAGACTTTCATTTAGAGATAGGATGAGACACCTTCAATTTGTTCTTCTGGTATGTCGTTCAAATAAGTGTCAGAGACTTTCATTTAGAGATAGGATGAGACACTCTATCTCGTGGTGCTAGCGATTGCGTTACTTAAGTGTCAGAGACTTTCATTTAGAGATAGGATGAGACACAGCCGCCTGCATTATCGTAAATGCTTGCATAAGCTAGTGTCAGAGACTTTCATTTAGAGATAGGATGAGACACGCTTACATCAGGATATGCACAAGAAGAGAAGCCTGTGTCAGAGACTTTCATTTAGAGATAGGATGAGACACTAGCTGATAAATTTAATTTAATTTAAAAGGGTGTCAGAGACTTTCATTTAGAGATAGGATGAGACACTTAATGACCCTGAGGCTTACGCTTTGCGTTTTCTGTGTCAGAGACTTTCATTTAGAGAGCTGATAATTGACATCTATTTCTTAATTCGATTCTGGTATATTAAAATCATTAAAACCCCGTATGGGAACGGAAGCTCCTTTAAACCATTTCAATCCAACATTCCAATATTTATTAAAATCATTAAAACCACAAATAATCTTGAGGAAAAATGACCCCCTGTTTTTTCACATAAATTTTGCGAAGCTATTCTATATTATGAGACTTAATCAAGAATCATTAAAGTATCAGGCTTTTTACCATCAGTTTACCTTTAGCCTTATTAGGCGTACAATGTATCTATCGTGGTATGCATATACTTGATAAATATTGGTTAGAAATTAAGGATTTATAATTATGGTCTTAGATAACGAATTAAAACATGGCTTAATTGCTTTAGGTTCTTCTTTATTTTTTGTTTTTATATTCTTCTATATTCCATATTTAGAAAAGAAAAAAGCTGGCAGACTAGATCCTAATCAATCCTTTCTTCAAAATTTATGGGATGCAGTTTTACCTTAGTAAAACTCTTGAAGCTTGATCAAGAATCACTAAAATTCAAGGATTAAAACAAATATGGATTTTCTTCACGAACTCACTCAATCTTTAATAGCACTGAGTTGCTTACTATTATTCACTTTCACCGTTTTCTACATCCCTTACCTAGATAAGAAGAAGTCTGGCAGATTAAATCCGAAAGATTCTTTTCTGAAAAATTTATGGAATGCTATATTACCGTAGCCACAAAAACAATTTAATGGCGTGGGAGTTAGCATTTTTCTAAACTCTTTCTATCAGCCACTCTGTGATATTCCTCTCGATCAGTGACAGATTAATTCCTACAAGATGAACTATTTTATCAGTCGTAGAATTTTCGCTTACTTTATTAGAAGCAGTATATAAATATTTTTCATAATATCTTTTTTCTTTAATCTGCCTTAAAGCAGCTTCTGCTGAAGCATCTACTTTAAGTTCAAATAAATAAATATCCGTATTCGTTTCTAAAACTAAATCTATACGTCCAGTATTGGTTCTTTCTTCAGCATTAACCCTAAATGAGCTTACACGCATTAAAAGATAAAAAATAAGTTGAAAGTATTTTTCATTCAAATCTTTCTTTGGAATTAATTCGTAAGGAATCGCTGCAAAAAATGACTTTAATAACGCAATAAACGCCTCTATATCAGCAGCTTTGATGCATTTCTCGATTTTAGATATATAACTTTCGACTTCATTGGGCGGTAGAGTAAAATCTTTAAGTAGTATTTTAATAAAAGAGCTTTTCACTTCAAAGTTAGGGTAGCCTAAGCTATATACATCAGTATCATATTTAGCTTCATAGCCTTTGATAGTGAGATAGCCAGTATCAAAGAGTACTGGGGCTAAAGGAATGGATGCTATATCATAGCTACTCAGATCTTCACGAGTAAGAAATATTTCAGTCTCATACTCACTAATATCAGGTTTATCTTTTTTAATCAGCTCAATTAAATAAGTCGGTGTACCAGTTTCAAACCAGTAGTTAGTAAATTTTTCAGCTTCCAGTAAAGATAAAGTTGAGAATGGGTTATAGACTTTAATCTTAGATTCGGAAAACCTGTAACCGTTATACCAAAATTTTATTTTTTCTAAAGTCTCTTTCAGGCTTAATGAGTGCTTTTCTGCTACAGAATTTATATGTTCAGGAAAGTATTTTTCTAACTCTTCTTGCGTAAGACCGAGTAATGCACTATATTTCTCTTGCATTGAAATATTAATTAAATTATTTAAACCAGAGAATATAGAAGTTTTAGCAAATTTACTTACACCAGTCAGGAAGACGAACCTAAGATTAGCACCTTCTGATTTTATGATGCTATAGAAATCATGTAGAATTGATCTGTTTTGATCTGCAATAACAGGATTATTTATATGTTTAATAATCGGGGAGTCATATTCATCAATTAAAATTATTACTTGACTATTATATTTTTTTTTCAGCTCTAGAATTAAGTTTTTAAACATTAGTTCTGGTGTAAATATTTCCAAATCTAAATCATAGCTTTTAGCATTTTCTGCAACAGCATTCACTAAGCCAATTTTCAGCTGTTCTGCTGTATCTTTGTTAATTGCTGACATATCAAACTTAATTACAGGGAACTCTTGCCACACATAATCTGAGCGATAGATCCAAAGATCTTTAAAGAGTTCTTTTTTATTTCTAAATATCGCTTCTAATGTAGAGACTAGGAGAGATTTTCCAAATCTGCGAGGTCTACTAAGAAAGTATGATCCAAAACCCAGCTTAAGCAGTTCATAGATGTACTTAGTTTTATCCACATAAATAGCACCCTCCGTAACTAACTGCTCGAAAGACTGTAAACTTAATGGGAGTTTTTTAGGTTTCGCCTCCATAAAATTCAATTATACTTCTAAATCAACCAAATTCTCTAAACACACTAACTCTAAAGTAAGCTCATAATCAGAGTCTTTCCCAGTAAACTCTATCTTTCTCTTTTCTAATGAAGATGCTTTTAGAGAGTCTCTATCTAAAGTCAGTAAAACTGAACCTAGATCATCATCTTTCAAAGACTGCTTACCAATTAGCTTTAAAGCACCTAATAAAAGCTTACCTACTTCTAAACTCAGCTTAGTCGCAGAGAAAGACAGAGCTGTATTTTTTATAAGGCTCGGAGCCTTAAGCTTAATCTGAGACCAAGCATTAGCCCATTCTTTAGTTTCAGAAAGAATTAAAGGCCATGTATTATTTTCAAGCTGTTGTTTTAAAAAACCATATAACTGTCCATTATCTTTCTCATAAAGAGAAATTAAAATATTAATTTCAGGCACACTATCATTAAGCTCTAAAATCATCTCCTTATCTAAATTCCAGATGAAGCCATTAGTTACTTGGCTTTGTGGCTCTGATAAATAATATTGAGTAACAATTCCAGACTCGGTAAAAGGCATCACCAAAAGATAAGGTTCATCAAAGCCTTTTCCGCCAGTAGCGAGATTACAGTTTAGAGTTTTAACTTTAAGTGAAAATTCACCTGCAAGCTTGTCTTGATTCAAATTCATAATTAAATGTGATTTTAGCACTGCAAAAAAATAATCTTGAGGAAAAATGCCCCCCTGCTTTTTTACATAAATTTTGCGAAGCTATTATTCATGGGACTTACTCAAGAATCATTAAAATATAGGGCTGAAGTACTAAAGTATTTTGGCTTCGTAATATCTAGTCCAACTGGATATTTATTATTTTCTAGCCTTACAGATCCAAAATATTTCTTTGAAAAACTTAACTATGAGCTGCTTTTCATCACTTGTTTGATTAGTATTATCGGTGTAAAATGTATTTTCAGAGGAATTGATATTCTCGAAAAATTTCAGACTGAGGTGAAGAAAGATGGAGAATGAATTATTTGCGTCTGCTTGGAGGATGTTCGTCATCCTTGGTACTCTTTCCATGATCATATTTTACGCACTATGGCAATTTTATATCCGCAAGAAAAAGGCTGGCAGACTAGATCCTAATCAATCCTTTCTTCAAAATTTATGGGATGCAGTTTTACCTTAAGTAAGCTTGAGCTTTTTCATGTATGATTTTAATTCATGATTAAATCCCCACTCCGCTACCCTGGCGGCAAATCTAAAGCGATAAAAAAATTATCCGAGTTCTCAGATATAGCCTTTAAAGAGTATCGTGAACCCTTTGTCGGGGGCGGTTCTTTATTTATATATCTAAAGCAATGCTTTCCAGATAGGCAGTTCTGGATTAATGATTTAAACACTGATGTATACAGCTTTTGGAAAGCTGCTCAGGAAAACTTAACTGAGATGCTCAAGCTTATTAAAAAGTTTAAAAAAGAGAAAGATGGAAAAGCTCTCTATCGCAAGCTTTTAGCGATGGATTTAGATAAACTTAGCCTTACAGAACGTGGAGCAAGGTTTTTCGTCTTAAATCGTATAACCTTTTCTGGCACCACTGAAAGTGGCGGTTACTCTGAAAGAGCCTTCCAAGGACGCTTCACTGATTCATCTATAGATAGAGTTGCCGCTTTAAGTGAAATTCTAGATAAAAATGTGAAAATAACTAATTTAGATTACAGTGAATTACTGAAAAATGAAGTTCAGCCACAGTGCCAAATTTTAATTTATTTAGACCCGCCTTACTACTCAGCCACTCATTCTAGACTCTATGGCAAAAAAGGAAATTTACATTCTGGCTTTGACCATCAGCGTTTCAGTGAGGAAATGAAAGCTTGTAAAATGAACTGGTTTATTAGTTATGATAATTCTAAATTCGTGCGTGAATTATTTAGCTTTGCGAAACAACACGCTTGGCAATTACAGTACGGCATGAATAATCCAAATAAAGATTCTTGTTCTATGGGAGAAGAGCTTATAGTTAGTGGGTTTTAATAAACCACCACAGACCGAATACTCTTCCCAGCCTTCATTAGCTCAAAAGCCTTATTAATATCTTCAAGCGGCATAGTGTAACTAATCATGTCATCAAGATTAATTTCATTTGACATATATTTATCCACAAAGCTCGGTAATTCTGTTCGTCCCTTAACTCCACCGAAGGCAGATCCGCGCCACACTCTGCCCGTCACTAACTGAAATGGTCTAGTGGAGATCTCTTCTCCGCCCGCTGCGACACCTATTATGATCGACTCGCCCCAGCCTTTATGACAGCATTCTAAAGCTTGACGCATCAGTTTTACGTTTCCGACACACTCGAAAGAATAATCTACACCACCATCCGTAAGCTCTATAATTCTATCTACTATATTTTTCTCTAGAGAGTGCTGCTCAAGACTGGCTTCTGCGTTTTCGCCGTCTTCACAACGAGATACATTCGGATTCAGACAGTGAGTAGCACCAAATTTCTTAGCTAAAGAAAATTTATCTGGATTAATATCTATAGCGATAATCTTTCCAGCCTGAGCCATTTTAGCGCCTTGAATTACAGAAAGCCCAATACCACCTAAACCAAAAACCGCTATATTAGAACCAGCTTCAACCTTAGCTGTCTTTAAAACCGCTCCAATACCAGTAGTCACACCACAACCAAGTAAACAAACTTTCTCTAAAGGTGCTTTAGGATTTATCTTAGCTAAAGCTATTTCTGGCACTACTGTATATTCAGCAAATGTCGAAGTACCCATATAGTGATAAATCGTTTTACCATTTTTAGAAAAGCGTGAAGTACCGTCTGGCATTAGCCCCTTGCCTTGAGTCGCCCTGATTCTTTGACAGAGATTAGTTTTACCAGACTGGCAGAATTTACATTCACCGCACTCTGGCGTATACAGAGGAATCACATGGTCACCGACTTCTAAAGTAGTAACACCTTCACCAAGCTCGGTAACGATACCAGCTCCCTCATGTCCAAGAATTACAGGAAAAATACCTTCAGGATCAGCACCAGAAAGCGTATAGGCATCAGTATGGCAAATTCCGGTCGCTTTAAGTTTTACTAGAACCTCGCCTCTTCTAGGTGCCTCTAAATCCACCTCTTCTATAGAGAGAGGTTTATTAGGTTCCCAAGCTACAGCCGCACGAATTTTCATAAATAATTTACAATATTTATCATAATGACATATAGAAGCTTATACATAATCCTTTTTCTGTTGATAAATATATCAGCGACTTCAGCTAAAGATCTTCCTCCTGTCTATTTAAATGGCTTACTGCTTAACATCGATATAGATAAGCAGGTACAAACTAGCTACGTAAATAATGGTTCAAGCAATACTGATGTGAGCAAGAATAATAAAAATAAGACTAAGATAAACACCTATCACTATGAAAGCTTAACGCCAGTAACCTCTATCAAGAATACTTACTACTTTGAAATTAAAATAGGTGATTTAGAATATCAGACTTCTTTTACACCGATATGGGGTAATGAAACTGATACTAACTGGATTATAGGAAAGCCTATTCAAGTAAGGCTCAATGACGAGAAAAATCGCCTATACCTTCTTAGACCTAATGGAGAAGAGCTTAAAACTAAGATTCTAAAGATTACAAACTGCTCTAATTAAGCACATTGTATAATGTTGTTTGGCTCAAATCGCCTAAGTATTCTCTTAAATCAAATTTCACTTCAACCTAAATAATGCAGTTAAAAAACGATCTAACTAAAATCATAAAATCTCTTGGTTTAGTTTTTGGTGATATCGGTACCAGCCCAATCTACACCTTAACTGTAATATTTCTTACACTTCAGCCAACTCTAGAGAATATCATGGGAGTCGTTTCGTTAGTCTTTTGGACTATGACCATATTAGTAACCATAGAATATGCATGGCTTGCTATGAGCCTTGGTAAAGGTGGTGAAGGTGGAACTATAGTTCTTCGAGAAATACTGGTCCCATTTTTAAAATCTGGTAGAAGAGTAACTGTCATCGCAATATTAACCTTTATTGGAGTTTCTTTACTAATCGGTGATGGTGTCATTACCCCAGCTATTAGTATTCTTTCTGCGGTAGAAGGTATTAGGCTAATTCCAAGTCTTACTGATATTAGCCAATCTAGCCTTATTTTAATAGCAAGCTTAATTGCGATAGGACTTTTCTATATTCAGAACAAAGGTACAGAAAAAGTTACAAGTTTTTTCGGTCCAATTATGGCTCTCTGGTTTATTGCGCTCACTATATCTGGCATCGTCTCGATATGTAGCTTCCCTGAAATCATAAAAGCAATTAGTCCCTATTATGCAGCTAAATTCCTTATCACTAATGGCTTTGCAGGATTTATCATCTTATCAGAAGTTATTCTGTGTGCTACTGGTGGGGAAGCCTTGTATGCAGATATGGGGCATCTGGGGCGCTGGCCGATTATTAAAGCTTGGTCACTAGTTTTTTTTGCACTGTTTATAAACTATCTCGGTCAGGGTGCTTTTTTAGCGTTAAATCCAGATACTAAAAATATTTTATTCGAGATGATAAACAGCGAAGCCCATATTCTTTACATCCCCTTTCTGGCACTGAGTATTATGGCTTCTATTATTGCCTCACAAGCGATGATCAGCGGTATGTTTTCGGTCGTCTATCAGGGGATAACCACAAAAATCATGCCTATGTTCAGGGTAGATTACACCTCAACTGAGTTTAGAACTCAAATCTACATTGGAACAGTGAACTGGTTCTTACTAATCTTCGTTCTTACAGCGATGTTTGTGTTTAAAGAATCTAGTAATTTAGCCTCCGCTTACGGACTAGCTGTTACTGGAACTATGACTATAACTGGAATAATGATGACTTGGATATTTTTTCTTAGAAAAAATATCAACAGAATGTGCATAGCTGGCTTAATTACTTTAATTGATATCGTCTTTCTTACATCTAACATGTTTAAAATCCCTCATGGAGGCTACTGGTCACTGATAATCGCCTCTCTACCGCTTGCGATTATTCTTATTTATACGAATGGTCAAAAAAGACTTTATCAAGCCCTTAAACCTATACCAATAGAGAAATTTTTAGAGGAGTACATTCCTTCTTACAATGAATTTTATCGAATCAGAGGAACCGCACTATATTTAATTCGTGATGCTAAAAATATTCCTCCATATATCACTAATACGATGTTCTGTAATAAGATTATTTACCAAAACAATATATTAATTTCAGCAAGTATCCTAGATGAAGCATTTGGAGTGAAAACTATCTTTACTGGAACTATAACAGAAGGTCTTCAGGTCTTAGAAATTCAAATCGGCTATATGGAAGTTATAGATATGGAAACCATTCTCAGGGAAGCTGGCATAGAGGAGAATGTTATTTTTTATGGTCTAGAAGATATTTTTACGGATAATCCTATTTGGAAAATATTTGCTTTTATAAAAAAGATTACCCCTTCTTTCGTTCAGTTCTATTCCCTACCGTCTAATAAATTACATGGCATTATTACTAGGGTTGAGATATAAATGTCTACTAGAAATGTTTCTGTTCGCTCTATAATTTTAGTCTTCTTAAAAATCAGCTTCACTGCCTTTGGTGGTCACGCTGCCCACCTCGCTATGATGGAAGAAGAAGTGGTTAGAAAGCGTAAATGGATTAGCCATGAAGAATTTCTAGATATCATAAGTGCTGCGAATCTCATTCCTGGTCCCAACTCTACAGAAACAGCACTGCATATCGGTTACAGCCTAGCTAATTGGCGAGGTTTTTTCGCTGCTGGGCTTTCTTTTATTACCCCTACTATTATCATCGTCACTAGCGTGGCTATGGCTTACGTTAAATATGGCATGCTGCCCGCAACAGAAAATATTTTATTCTGGATAAAGCCAGTCATTATGGCGGTGATCTCACTTGCGATATACCGTTTTAGTAAGACAGCCGTTAAAAGTAAATTACTTTTATTTATGCTGCTTTTAGCCTGTCTTGCCAGCGTTTTTAAAATTACCGAAATTGCAGTTATTTTAGTAATCGGGGTTTCAGTAATGTTTATTAATATCAGCCGAAACAAATTTAACTCTTTTGTCCCAAGCTCCTTTCTACTAGATCCTATTATTCAAGCTAGTTCCTGCACTGTAAGCTGTGATCTTCCTGCTATATTTTTATTCTTTTTTAAAATCAGTGCGATTATTTTCGGTAGCGGTTACGTACTCTATGCCTTTCTCTATAACGATTTAGTAGTAAATTATCAGTGGATCAGCCAAGCTCAGTTAATTGATGCTATCGCCATCGGACAGTTCACACCTGGACCAGTGTTTACAGCTGCGACCTTTATCGGTTATTTACTAGCTGGCGTTCCTGGTGCTTTAATCGCAAGTGCGGGTGTTTTTCTACCAGCTTTTATTTACGTAGCCATCACTTCACCTTTTTTAAGCCAGATGCGCCAATCAAAATCCCTGAGTTTCTTTCTAGATGGCGTGAATGTCGCTTCATTAGCTTTAATGATAGTGGTGTGTTTCAATTTAGCAAGTGCCATGCTCACAAACTCACTAGCCATAAGCATCTTCGTAGTAAGCCTAGCAATTTTATGGCGTTTTAAAGTTAATTCAGCTTGGCTGATTTTAGTCGCTGCAATTATAGGGTTTATAAAGAGTTTTTGGGTTTAGAGACGGCTGCACAACTATAATTTCTGCGTTATCAAAGCTAACTATAAGGCAGTATTCTTACGCACTTCACCTAGTAAATAAATAGACCCACTAACTATGAGTAAATCCTTATCAGCCTTAAGCTCCTTAACTTTCTTGAGTGCAGTCTCTGATTCATTAAAAGCATATAAATTCTGTGAAAAACCAGTTAAAGCATAATTCTCTTCTATAAAGCTTTTTAAAAGCTCTGCTTTTTGAGTCCTATCATTCTTAACTTCAGTGAAAATAATAATATCTTTTTTTGGATCATAAATCTCCGAGAGCAGCTCCCGCAGGCAGTCTTGGTAAATTTTATCTTGCAGGTAAGCTAAAAGAAATATTTTTCGAGTAAAAAAATTATTAGCGACTAATAATTTTATATATTTATTTAACTGCTGAGAAGCTGCCGCGTTATGAGCAGCATCCATAAGAATATTTTTATCCTGATCGAACTCAAAACGCCCAGGGTAATTCTTTTTAAAATCAGCACTAAACTCATATCTAAATTTAGTTTCGACTTTAAAATCATTAATACTCTCATAAATTCTAATTGCGAGATTTAAATTATCACCAAAAGGATCATTAGGAAAAAGTTCCGGATTTCTTTCATCTTCATCTAGCTCAAAATGTGGCACAGATGGCTTCATAATACCTTCCTTCTCAGTACGAATCTCTTCTAAGGTATTCCCCAAGATATTCATATGATCCATACCTATACTCGTTATTGCAGTCGCTAGAGTTTTAGATGGAGAGATAACATTAGTAGCATCGAGCCTGCCACCTAGACCGACTTCTAAAATAGCCACATCGACATTCTCTTCTTTAAAATACTGAAAAGCTAGTACAGTCATTTTTTCAAAACCCGTAAGCTGATCTACGATATTTTCTCTAACTAAAACTGAATCTATGCTTTGAAATAATTTAAACCATAAATCATTAAACCTTGTCTCTGAGATCATTTCACCATTAATGTGAAAACGCTCACAGGGGCTAATTAAATGCGGACTCGTATATTTAGCGATTTTCAGCTTAGTAAATTTAAGATAAAGAAGCTCTAAAAATCTACACACCGAGCCTTTACCATTAGTTCCAGCGATATGAATCGCAAAAAAAGAGTCCTGAGGATTAAAAAGAAAAGCCAGGGCTTCTTTAGTATTTTCTAGCCCTAGCTTTATATTGTTATCTATATTTTGATCTGGGAACAAGTGTCCTCACTATACAGTCTCATCACCTAGCTGAAAATGTGAAAAAGTTTTCTGGCTAGTTAAATCATCAACGAACTGTTTATCTTCTGCATCTAAACGAGGATATGCTGGTTCTTTAGGTTCTATCTGACTAAAAACTTTTTCTAAAGCTTCCTCTTTATGACTAGGAATAGACATTTCAGCACTTAAAATATTATCTAAATCTACTTTAATTTCTGCTTCTGGACTAAGATTTTCTGGCTTTTTGAAAATAAATTCTTTATCTTTAACTGGTAAAGGATTCGAGTTTACTTTCTCACCAAACGGCTTACGCTCATCCCTATCTCTACGATGATTATTTTTTCTTGGATTCTTATTATTAGAAGAATTATTCAGCGTATTCGTATTCGTAGGAGAGCCACTTGCCGCACTATTATTAACTAATAGAGGTGGCTTATTTAAATTTAAAGTAGGAGGATTATTAGAATTTAATAAAGGCTTATTTAGATTCTTCTGAAAACCTGGCTTCGGAAGAGTATTCTGCCCACCTAAAGAAGAACTACTTCTATTAAATTTATCATTCCTATCTAAACTTAAACTATTACGCTCACCACGATCATTACGGTCACGATTAAATTTATCATTGCGATTTTGATTATTGAGTTGATGATTATGAGACGGTCTCTGTCCAGATAGCTTAAATACTATTCCGACGCCACCACAATGAGAACATTCTTCACCAAAAACTTCACTAAGAGCTTGGCCTGAACGTTTACGAGTTATCTCAACTAAACATAGCTCAGATAGAGGTCCTACCTGTGGCTTCGCCTTATCTGGTCTAAGAACAGATTCTAAAGTCTCCATAACCCTGATACGATCTTCTCTTTCAGCCATATCAATAAAATCGATGATTATCATCCCACCAATATTACGCAGCTTAATATGCCTTGCTATCTCAATAGCCGCTTCCATATTAGTTCTACGAACAGTTTCACGTAAACTATTACTAGCTGTAAATTTACCAGAGTTAATATCTATCGCCGTAAGGGCTTCCATCGTTTGGATAATAATATAACCACCACTAGGGAGATCTACACGCTTAGATAGACAGCTGCGTAATTCTTTCTCGACTTCTGTTTTTTGTAGAATTTGATCAGTTTCTATATATCTTACTGAAACTTCTCTTCCAGTCCAAGCTTTAAGAAACTCTTCACACCTGTATTTAGACTGCAAAGAAGATACAATAATTTCATCAATAGTACTATTAAAATTATCTCTCAGAACGGAATAGAGAAAATCTTTATCTTTATTAACTACACCAGGACTAGTTCTCTGCTCATGCTTATCAACAATATTTTTCCAGATGTTCCACAGATTAACAAAATCTTCTTCCAGCTCTTCTTTAGTACGACCAGATGCCTCTGTCCTAATTACCAAACCAAATTCTTCTGGTTTCATAAGATTAGCTATCGCCTTTAAACGATCTCTCTCCTCATGCTCACTAATCTTTTTACTAGTCGAAATACTAGTATTTTCAGTAGTTAAAACAAAATATCTTCCAGGAATACTAATCGTGAGGTTAACCCTCGGACCTTTTTTACCAGTAGGTTCTTTTTCAATTTGCACCAATAATTTTTGACCTGGAGCGAGTCTTTCATAGAGAGTACCATTTCCAGGTATATCATTTGCGTGAAGGAAGCCCATCCTTCCTTCTTCAAGTTTTACGAAAACCGCATTAATCGAAGGCATTATATTTTCTACATGAACTGTATAAATATCACCTACGCTAAATTCGTTACGCGAAACAAAGAAGTCCTGAGCCTTGCCGTCCTCAGTAATAGCGGCAATATTATGATGCTCAGAAATTATTAGAGATTTCATGTTAGCACCTTCTTTTATTTAGTTTTAGCTTGTGGTTTTAAGAATTAAACTTTCACAGCGATATCAACACCAGCTGGAAGATCAAGGTCTTTCAATGATGTCGTCGTCTCTTGAGTTGGCTCATACAGATCAATCAAACAAGAATGAGTTTTTATTTGAAAATGTTCTCTAGATTTTTTATTGACGTGAGGTGATCTCAAAACACAATATCTACGGATTTTCGAAGGCATGCGAACAGGACCAGAGACTATAGCCCCAGTCCTATTAGCCGCATCAATAATCTGGCTAGCCGAAGCATCTAGACTTGTTGGGTCATAGCTTCTTAGTTTAATTCTTATACGATTTTGTCTTTTTTTGGACTGTTTCGATTCTTTTTGTGTGCTAACCATAACTGTATTTATCGCTTTATTATATCAGAAATTATTCTATTTTAGTAACTATTCAATGATAGAAGAAACAACGCCTGCTCCAACTGTCTTCCCGCCTTCTCTAATAGCGAATCTCATTCCTTCTTCGATCGCTACTGGCTGAATAAGTTCAACAGTCATCTCAATGTTATCTCCAGGCATAACCATCTCTACGCCGTCTGGAAGAATTACGTTACCAGTCACGTCTGTAGTTCTGATGTAGAACTGTGGTCTGTAACCTTTAAAGAATGGAGTGTGTCTTCCACCTTCATCTTTAGTTAAAACGTAAACGCTACCTACAAACTTAGTATGTGGCTTGATAGATCCTGGCTTAACGATAACCTGACCTCTCTGGATATCATCCTTATCAATACCTCTAAGAAGTACACCAGCATTATCACCAGCTTGAACTTCAGTAAGAGTTTTTCTAAACATCTCACATCCAGTGATTACAGTCGCTCTAGTATCAGTGATACCAACAATCTCTACGTTATCACCAACTTTACAAGCTCCTCTCTCGACTCTACCTGTAGCAACAGTACCTCTACCAGTAATAGTGAAAACATCCTCAACAGCCATCAAGAAAGCTTTATCAATATCACGAACTGGAGTAGGAACGTCTTTATCTACCGCATCGATTAGATCGAAAATTTTATCTGCCCACTTATCATCACCTGGCTTAAGTGCTGGATTAGCCATAACAGCCTCAACAGCTTTAAGAGCAGATCCTCTGATAAATGTAATATTATCTCCATCAAACTCATACTTAGAAAGAAGCTCTCTCGTCTCCATCTCTACAAGCTCAAGTAATTCTTCATCATCAACCATGTCGCACTTATTCAAGAATACGACCAAGAATCCAACACCTACTTGCTTAGCAAGAAGAATATGCTCTCTAGTCTGAGGCATAGGACCATCAGCTGCCGATACAACAAGTATACCGCCATCCATCTGAGCCGCACCAGTAATCATGTTTTTAACATAGTCCGCGTGACCAGGGCAATCTACGTGAGCGTAGTGCCTAGTTTCACTCTCATACTCTACGTGAGCAGTATTAATAGTAATACCACGCGCCTTCTCTTCTGGAGCTGCATCGATCTCATCATATTTTTTCGATGTCGCTCTACCTTGCGTCGCAAGGGTCATACAGATAGCCGCAGTAAGTGTAGTTTTACCGTGGTCTACGTGACCGATAGTACCTACGTTAACATTAGGTTTTGTTCTTTTAAATTGTTCTCTAGCCATTTAGTCAAGTCCTCTCTTTCAATTGTTATATAAAAAAATCAATAAATCCAAAGTCGATTGAATCAGTTTAAATATTATCAAAACTAACCCAATTAAATATAAGTAATTAATTAAAAATTTGTAATTATTCAATCAATCCGCTAACATTTAGCCTTAAGTTATGCACCTAGACCCCATAGTTAACGTACTTCTAAGCTTATCTGTGGTTATGTTAGCTGGTAAAATCGGAGCTATTGTTGCTCACAGTTTTAAACAACCTTTAGTACTTGGTGAATTATTAGCCGGGGTCACATTAGCTAGTTTTTCTTTATTCGGTCTTAGTGAGCTTGATTTTTTAAAAGATAATTCTATTCTTGAAACATTTTCATCATTAGGCGTGATAATCCTTCTTTTCGAAGTAGGACTAGAGTCCAAGCTCTCAGAGATGGTGGCAGTCGGCACAAAATCTTTACTCGTCGCAACTGTCGGCGTCATCGTACCCTTTATTCTCGGATACTACGTCTCGGGAATGATTATCCATGACTTACCGAATGTAAGTAAAATATTTATCGGAGCTATGCTAACAGCCACCTCCGTTGGAATAACAGCAAGGGTCTTTAAAGATCTTAATTTCCTCAATACAAAAGAAGCAAAAATAGTTTTAGGAGCAGCTGTAATTGATGATATTTTAGGATTAATCATACTTGCAGTCGTCTCTGGCATAGCTGCTACAGGCGTTGTCGATTTCATTTCGATTGGCAGCATCAGCCTAAAAGCAACAATCTTCATACTCCTGTCGGTATTAGCAGGCTTATTTCTAGCCAAAAAAACTATCACGCTTATAGCAAATAAATGGAATGTCCCAGGAATGATGCTGTCTTTAGCTCTAGTAATCTGCTTCATGGGTGCATATTTAGCTAATCAATTTGGGCTGGCGACAATAGTCGGAGCTTTCTGTATGGGTTTAATACTTGATGATGTGCATTTTAAGAATTTCAATTCAGATAAAACGCTAGAAGAATATATACAACCTATCTCAGTGTTTCTAGTTCCAATATTTTTTGTGGTAACTGGGTTGAATGTTGACATCTCCCTATTACAAGACCCTATAGTTATCTACTCGTCTATCGCACTATGCTTAGTAGCTATTTTTTCGAAGCTAGCCTGTGGCTGGGCTTTCCCTTCGAAAGAAAAATTTAGTAGAATTTTAATTGGTGTCGGAATGATTCCCCGAGGGGAGGTTGGGTTAATCTTCGCCTCAGTCGGTAAATCCATCGGCGTAGTTGATGACAGGTTATACGCAATAGCTGTTATCGTTGTTATCACAACGACTTTAGTAACGCCACCTATACTAGCCTTCTTAATTAATAAACTATCTAAAACAGCTATTAATGAACAATCTTAGTAATATCGCGATAGTCGCAGAGTTTATCAGTAGTAGCAATATCAAGCTAATTAAAAAGCTTTTAGAAGAAAAGAATTGCTATCATCTCACCCTGTTCTTAGAAGTATTTCCAACTCATTTCACTTCACCAGAAAATGATGCAGTCAAGGTCGCCATTTTTCCGAGTAATACTGCAAGAGAAAGAGGTTTAGAGAAATTAAAAAATACCATTCTAGCCAAAAGAATGGCAAAAGAAAACAAAGCCTTAAAATTCACAGAGGAAGAGGTCTTTGATATTTTCACCAGCACCACTAATGCTAAGCATTTTGATTTAATTATACTAGCGAGCTCAAAGCACAACAGTCTTGCCAATAACTTCATCACAGATGCAAGCTATGCTGAATTCTATTTAAGCAGTAACATCTACAATGAAGATTTTTTTGATATAAATGAGATTAGAGATTCAATTCAAGCTTATGAAAATACTCAACGAAATTTTGGATCTTAAATATCAATGAATGAATCATTTAAAAAATTAGTATTCGTAGTTGGTTGTCCCCGTTCAGGGACTACTAAATTAACTGAACTGTTAAACAGCCACCCAGAAATTTTCGGCTCAAGTGAAACACATTTTTTCAATATCAACTGGGGCTTTAGCTTTCTAAATAACTCCTCTATCGATTTACTGAAAGACATTAGTGAAGAGAATCTTCATCATTCTTTAAAAGACTTCTACGAACATTACCGCATTAAAGATTTCCTACAATTAGCAGATATTAATAGTTTCAGGATAACTCAGCTCTGTAAAGTTTTATTAGAAAACGCTGAACTTGGGGTTCGCGAACAGTCCCCGGAAACCTTCAAGCAGATACTATTCACAGCCCTATTACAAGCGAGTAAAGAGAAGATGCCTAATAAGACTATCTTCTGTGAAAAAACACCACAACATTTACAGAATGTTCAAGAAATTCACAAACTGTTTCCAAGTGCCAAGTTTATTCACGTTAAGCGTGATGGCAGGGATGTCGTTAACTCATTACTTAAAATGCCTTGGAGACCAGCTGGATTAATTAATAATGCTCGTTTTTGGAGAAAATACGCTAGGCTCGGAGAGAAATTAGAAAACAATCTTCTAGACGAGAAACTGAAAAAAAATATAATTAGCATCAAATTTGAAGAACTTTTAGAGAATCCACCAGAAGTACTTAAACGTATTTGTAAATTTATGGATATAAACTTTGATGAATCCATGCTAGAGCAAGCTCACAATAATAGCCAGAAAGTATTTGCTGACTGGGAAAAACAATGGAAACATAAAGCTAATTCAAGCATAGACCCGAATAGGAAGGGTGCTTATAAAAAAGAATTAAGCCAAGATGAACAGATAATATTAAATCACTTTCTCCAAAAGGATTTAACAGCACTCGGCTACGAAGTAGATTTAAGTAATTTTAAATTTAAACATCTGATCTATATTTGTAGTAGTTACATAGGATTATTTAAGGCTCGGCTGCTTCGATTTATTTCGCAAGAACAGTAAGGGGCTACGATCACTCGTCCTCCTTAGCCTTGAACTTGCGCGTTTGCGAGCAGTCCCAGTAAGCAAACTGCTTCTACTGCTATACCTTCCTCTCTACCAGTAAAGCCAAGCTTCTCTGTCGTAGTAGCTTTAATATTAATTTGATCTATATTTACAGAAAGAGTCTCTGCGAGCTTAATTCGCATAGCCTGAATATAGGGTGCAAATTTAGGTCTCTCGGCGAGAATGGTCGAATCGATATTAACGATAGAGAATTTTTCAGAAATCAGCTCTAAGACTTTCTTTAAAAGCTTCTGGCTATCGATTCCTTTATACTCATGATCAGTATCTGGGAACTGGTTACCTATATCTTTCAAACCTGCTGCCCCAAGTAATGCATCACAAATAGCATGCGTTAACACATCGGCATCAGAATGACCAAGCAGTACTTTCTCAAAAGGGATTTCTACTCCACCCATAATAAATTTATGTTCTTTACGCTCGGGATAACTCTTTATGAAAAGATTTTTATCAAGCAGAGCATGAACATCAAAACCGTGACCTATTCTTAGCATTACATTTTTTGAAATTTTATTCTTATGCAGAACTCTAAGCTGCAAGGATATTATAAACTAATAGCTATGCTCGGCAAATTTTCACCTGCTTTATTTATTTTTTTTCTTTTAATTATGATTCAGGTACCATGCTGGGCTGAATTTGTGGATATACCTAAAACTCACTGGGCTGGAGCTTCAGTGAAAAAAGTCACCCAAGATTATCAGATCATGAATGGCTATCCAGGAAATAAATTTGCTGGTACTGCTAATCTCAGCCGCTACGAAGCGGCTTCCATTATTGATAAATTATTTATCAACTTCGGTAAGGAGTTCGATAAAGATAGAGCTGATTTAGCGAATTTACTTGAAGTTATGGAACTTTTTCAAGGTGAGATGAAAACCACCAAAGATGAAGTTAAGAAAAGAGACGCTAAGTTAGACGAGTTAGGTAAAATTTCTAATTCCTTAATGGCCGAGAATCAACGTTTAAGGATACAAATCGACTCACTTGCCTCTGACCTCCAAGCATTAAAAATGAAAGATGAGCTAAAAGAAAAAGCTAAAAAATCTAAGAAAAAACGTTTTTTCTTTTTCGGGAGTGATGAAAAAAAAGAAAAGAAAATAAAGAAACCTAAGGTAGAGAAACCTAAAACAGAGAAACAAAAAAATACTAAATCTAAAGAAACTAAAGATCAGGAAATTAAAAATCCCGAAATTTCTGATGAAGAGACTGAGCAGATGAATCAACAACCAAGTACAATAAATAAGGAACTTCCAAAGGCCGCTCCAGATTATGCTGATGAATATCAGCATTAAGACTAAAACGCAGAAATTGAAGATTGCGAGCAGTCGCTAAATGGCAAAAAATAAATGGGCGATTATATATCTAGAAAAGAAATATGTAGTGAACTTGGCATAGATGAGCCTACTTTAATTCACTATGAGGATTTTCTAGGTTTACAAATTCCCGTAGATGGTTCTTATCATAAATCAATAGTAAGACTGGTAGTAAAGGTTAATGAATTAGTTTCTAGTGGTCTGTCTTTCGATGATATTCACCACATAAGCTCCTTTGCTGAACAGTTTGCAGAACATATACCCAGCTTAGCTCCATTTAAAGAACTCTCTCCAAGAGAGCAGCTCAGAAGCATCACTAAAGATTATTTTCAGCTTTTAAGTGAGTTTTCTGAAAAAGATAAATTAGCTAAAGAAAAAATCAGCAGGTTGGAACAGGATCTTAGAGAACAAAAATCTGAAAGTTCAAGTATTTCTCTATTGCATGAAAGAATTAAAACTCTAGAAAAACAATCCGAAAAGCTAGAAACCCAATTACAAGAAAAGAATACCGTCATAGATCAAGCTTATGTAGAGTTTGAAGCTCTACAAAGAACTATCGAAGAATTAGAGTATAAGAATGCTGAACAAGAGAATTACGTAAGTGAGCTTAAATTACAGTTAGAGAACACTTCTTCTGACACTATCGCTAAAGCGCCAGTCGATATAGATTTTTTACTAAAAAAACAAGAACGCGATATTACTATGCGTTACCAGAAACAAATATACGATTTAAAGAAACAAGTAGAACAGCTCGTCGAAGATAAAGAAAAAATCTGGCGTCAGGGAACAAATTAACCGATATATAAGTCTTAGTTAAAAGTATGCGTTGCCCTTTCTGTAGTTCTGATAATACAAGGGTTCTTGAAAGCCGTGCCATCGATGATGGGGCGGCGATTCGCCGCCGCCGTGAATGTGCAGAATGCTCTAAAAGGTTCACGAGTTATGAACGCTTAGAGCAGCTTCCGATAATCGTTATTAAAAGTAACCTAAACAAAGAAGTATTCTCTAGAGAAAAACTGCTTAAAAGTATAGTGAGAGCTTGCAGTAAGACACAGCTCAGCACCCTTACCATCGACAGAATAGTCGATGACGTAGAATCTGAAATTTATAAAAAATATCATCGTGAAATTAGCTCACAGGAGCTAGGCTCACTGGTTATGAAAAGGCTTAAAGAAGCTGATGCCCTTGCTTATATTCGCTATGCTTCAATATTTAAAAACTTTACTTCTTTGGTGGAATTTATTGATGAAATTAAAGAAATGGAAGACTCTTTATTAGGTCTTAAGTTTGAAGATTTAGATTTTAATGATGAATTAATTGAAGATAAAAATTAAAGACCATTTCGAGGTATAAAAGGATTATCAGATGACAGGTGATAATTTTAAATTCATAGTACCTCAAGCTAAGCTTTTTTTTATTCTAAAGATAGCTCTAGTTTTAAGCTTTTTTACACTAACCGCAGCCCAAGCAGAATCCTACAAACTTTATGCAGACTCAGAAACAGCTACTTACGAAAAATCTAATCGCGGTATTTTAGGTGTGAAATATTTACATCAGAAAAACAAAAATAGTGTAGTCATCAGTGTTTACCCAAATACGCCCGCAGAGCGAGCCGGAATACAAGTAGGCGACCAGATTATTGCAGTAGATGGCATTAATGTTATGCCTTATGATGCAGACCATGTGTTCACTCTCATAGATGGCTTACCTGGAAGCCCTGTCACTCTAAGCATGTTACGCTGCACGGCTCAATGTAGACCTTATCAAGCTCGCTTAGTACGCATGGATATGAATGAACTCAACTCTGATAACATATTTAAAATTTACAAATATGGTTTATAAATAGGTTTTTACAGCTAAGCCTTTAAAATAAGCCGCTATAAAAACAACTCCTTAATCTTATCTGCATATTTCTCCATCACGAATTTACGCTTAACTTTAAGAGTAGGAGTCAGCTCGCCACTATCTATAGTTAATTCATGATCCAATAGAGCAAATTTCTTCACAGACTCATAACCAGCAAGCTCAACACTAAACTTATAAATTTCTTTTTCTAATTGACGAATTAATTCATTAGAATCTTGAAGCGGCTTCGTAAAATCAATGGTGATGTTATTTTCCTTAGCCCATTTAAAAACGACATCTCTATCTGGAACTATAAGAGCTGCTAAATATCTTTCCCTGTCACCTACTACCACTATCTGATTTATAAAATCACTCTGCATCAGCTTATGCTCAATATGGGATGGAGCAATATTTTTACCCCCAGCAGTAATCAATAAATCTTTTTTCCTACCGACTATCTTTAAATATCCATCTTGATCAAACTCACCAAGATCTCCAGTATGAAACCATCCATCGATGATCGCTTCACGAGTTGACTCTTCATCTTTATAATAGCCTTGAAATAAAGCTGCTCCTTGGCAGATTATTTCACCATCATCAGCGATCTTAACCTTAAAATGCCCAAAGGGAATACCTACAGTCCCTGGCTTATTAGCGAGTAAAGGATTTACAGTAAGTGGTGCCGTAGTTTCAGTCAAGCCGTAACCTTCTAAAACTGTAATACCAAGAGCTTCAAAGAAAAAAGATATCTCAGAACTGAGAGGCGCTCCACCTGTAACAAAAATACTTAATTTGGGAGCTATATTTTGTTTAATTTTATTTAGGATAGTAGATTTAGCGACACTATAAGCTAAATTTTCTAAAAATGGGACTGGCTTTTTATTAGCCTTCTTCTTCTGAAACTCAATGCCAAATTCAATAGCAGCCCTAATAGTCTTTCGCACCATCTCTGGCTGCTTAGCTATTTCATTCACGACTTTAGCATAAATTTTTTCAAGTATTCGCGGAACGACAAGCATCATTGTGATATCAGCATTCTTAAGTAAATAAGGAATCTGCTCTGGTTGTTCGCAGTAAGTGAAAATAACACCTTGATCTATACCATAAATCTGACCACAGATTCGCTCAAATACATGTGCAAGAGGCAAGAAAGTAAGCTGTACATGCTGCTCACCTAAAGGAACATATTCAAAAAATGATAATGCCGCAATAAGTACGTTTTTGTGCGTTAGTGGAACACCTTTAGGAATTCCCGTAGTTCCAGATGTATAAATTATCGTCGCGAGATCATCTAACTGAATCGCTTTTATATTTTCACGAAATTTATCAGGATGTTTTTTCTTCTCCTGCTCTCCTATCCTAATAACATCATCAAGAGTGATGATTTTAGGCTCATTTCTCGGAATATCTCCCTTATCTTCCATGACGATGACATATTCTAATAATGGGAATTTATGGAAATTAGCCCTAAGCTTCTGTAGCTGAATCTTATTACGCACTAAGACATAACGCAAAGAAGCATGAGTAGTGATATGTTCGATAGTTTCTGCAGATGAATTATGATAGAGGGGTACAGTACAAGCACCCAAACATAGAATCGCAAAATCACAAACTAACCAATCGTGACAAGTTATAGACAAAAGTCCTATATTCTCTTTAGGCTTAGCCCCTAATCTTTCTAACCCTAAACTTACTTTTTCAATCTTTTCTAAAATCTCTATCCAAGTTAACTCTTGAAGCTCACGCTGAGGTCTTTTAAAATAACGAACCAGAACCTTCTCACCAAATCTCTGAGCCTTAGTTAGAAATAATTCAGCTAAGCTTTTATATTTCATTATCTAGCTAAATTGTACCCATAGAAATGATTTTTTGGCGATAATCGAAGAAATTCACTTTAGCCCCTCACTTTCAAAGCAAGTGGCTGCTAGTATAGGAGTTGGTGAAAACTTATAAATACTCAGCAAGAGATTCTAAAGGTAGAATCGCGAAGGGCGAGCTAGAAGCTACAGATATAGCCGCCCTTAAAAACAAACTGAGAAACCAAGGACTCTGGCTAATTTCACAGAATAATTCACAGCAGTCACTGTTACCATTCCTAGAAGGCTTTTTCGATAAAAAAATAGGCTTAAAAGATATGGTAGTCTTCTCAAGACAGTTTTCTGCGATGATAGAAGCTGGGATAGCTATATTAAGGGTACTTACAGTACTTATCCAGCAGACAGAAAATCCTAAACTAAAAGCCATATTACAAGAAATAAAAAGAGATATAGAACAGGGTGTTCCACTCTCCGAATCCATGCAGAAATTCCCAGAAGCCTTCGATTCACTTTATGTCTCGATGGTTAAAGCAGGCGAGCTAGGTGGCGTTTTAGATGTAGTTTTAAATAGAGTGGCTGGATTTTTAGAATCCCGCAGTAAATTAAGTAATAAAGTTAGGACTGCACTTACTTATCCAGCGAGCCTTTTAGTGATTTCTCTATTAGTAGTCTGGTTTATGCTGACATTTATACTACCAAAATTCTCTGCGATATTCACCAGTACTGGTGGTGAGTTACCAGCGTTTACGCAGTTTCTAATTAACATAAGTAATGTTTTACGCTCACCTTTTATTTTGGTTATCATCGCGTTTATTTGGTTTGCAGTAAATTATGCACGCTCCTATTATCGATCAGAGGAAGGACGCTTAAAAATAGATACTTTTTCACTTAAGATTCCCATCTTCGGTCCTATTTTAAAAAAAGTCGCTATCGCTAGATTCTCCAGAACCTTCGGAACCCTTATAGAGTCTGGCGTTCCCATAACCACCGCACTTGACGTAACTCGCACGTCTATTAATAACGCTCTACTTGAATCAGTTTTAATAAAAGTTAAAAAAGATATAGAGGAAGGAAGCCCTATCAGTAATCAGCTACAGAAATCAGAAGTATTCCCGCCAATGGTCACACAGATGGTCGCTATCGGTGAAGAAGCTGGTGAATTAGAAAACATGCTAAATAAAATCGCAGATTTCTATGACGACGAAGTAGATAGCTCAGTAGAATCACTAACAGCACTCATGGAACCTGTATTTATAGTCGTTATTGGTGCGATAGTAGGTGCTATAGTTGTGGCGATGTATCTGCCTATATTTAATGTTATTAATCAGATTAATTAGAGACCACTTCACAACTCCATTTTCTGCGGTCATTTTACTGTAAAATAAATCCTCTGAAAAGCTTTGTATAGAGGACTTTATGAAAAATCATTTTAAATTAAAGAGAGAAGAGGCTGGGACGGTTATCGGTCCAGCTATCAGGCAGCATTGTATAAAAACTCCGACTATTACTTCTATCGCACAGGCTAAGGGTAATAGAGGTTAGGCTAAAATATTCCTACAAAGCCTTTACCCAACTCGATTTTCAGCGTTAATTTTATATTTCACAAAAATTATAAAAACAAGTTTACATTAACTGGTTTTAAAAGCTAGAATATTATTTATGATGGTTCGTGAAGAATTAAATCAAGTTTCTGGTGTTGGTTCTAATGGTTATAGCAACCCGTGTATCGCTAAGTCTGTAGCAAGGAATTTAGCGCCGACAACCACAACAATAAGCTCAACGCCACCAAGCTACCCAAGAAATTAGAATAATCCAGCTAATTTGTAGCCTTTAAAGTTATATTTCTAAGTTTTTATAGGTCTCTAACTTAAATTTCTATATCTTAACGCAAGCTCTACTAACTTAAATCAATTACATCTGGCACACCGTCATTATCTGAATCTTTATGCTCAGAAGCTGTTCCTAAAAGAATCTTAAACCAGTTATCTCTTTGCTCTGGAATAGAAAAATCTACTAAATATCTCTCTGATTTTTTATTTGCTTCCTGTGCTGGTGCATTAGTCTCTGCCTTAGCCGCATCAGTCGGCTGACCATAAGTAACGAAACCTATCTTCAGCTCTTGATAATCACCCTTTTTCGGTAAATCTTTAAACTGTGAATCTCCCTGCCTATTTACTGTACTTTCAGTATATTCTTTATCATTCTGCTTCGCATCTGTTTGAATTTCTTTCTTCGGACCGAAAGTAATTTCATCAGAAATAGTCGTAATACGCTGATCAGAACCGCTTGGGGCCGACGACTCCACTAATCTATAAGCTAATAAATCTCCACGACGATACATAATTAGCCTCTGATTTTCTGTCAATGCAAAATCCTGATTAGTGGAAGCTTTCCATCTATCAGAAAAATCTTTATAAGCCGCTGCCTGGTCATCATACACACCATGATAATTACCATCTAATTTTTTATCAGCCGTATCATCAGCAGTGAGTTCTGTTATCGCACTGCCATTAATCCTTATCGCAGCACCGTTACTAGAGATAAATGTCTTACTCGTATCTGCCTTATCTCTTTCTTCCTTAAGTAATTTCATTTCTGCGATCTCTTCAGGTGAAGCTTTACCCGTAAGCTTCTTAGCCTCTAAATCTCGAATATATGCATGCAACTCACCGCGAGCAGCATCTGTATTCTCTATATGCTTATCTGGATCTGCTACCTTGCCTTCTTGTGCTTGTACAACTGCATCTCTATCAGCCTTAACCGAAGCTTGAACTTTAGTCTCATTTGGCTTAAAGTGCTTACCTGCTTCTTCACGAATAACAGCAGACTGCCAAATCGCATTTTTCTGTTCAGGACTGAGATCCTTAGAATCTTCTTCTATAGTCGCTACATAAGCATCTGACTTCGTTTTATCTGGAGCAGTAGTGATTTTCTCCTTAACAGCTGACGCTTCAGTATCTTTTAAAACCTTACCAATGCCCGTATCATTTTTCTTAGAAAAATCACTAATAACTTGGGCGGCGGTATCCGCTTTCTCTAATGTAGTTAATGCCATATTATCTTACTTAATCTACAGTTATAAAGCTTATTTACAGTATATATTGACAATAGATCCTAATATTTAAGGGGAATCCTATTTTAAAAGCATTTCTCAACAGATCCTAAGATTCTCTCCTAAAATCTGGGCAAATTATTAAAGTGGTCATTTGTATGCAAGTAGCCCCTAAATAGACCATGAAACTTAAAATTAGCAAGCATTACGTCATACATGGTATTTAAATTTAAATTAACCAAAATTCTTAAAATGCGTGAAGATGCAGTCCAAGAACTTATTGGTGAAATTAAACTAATTGAAAAAGACATAGAAAA
This sequence comes from Cyanobacteria bacterium REEB446, assembly GCA_018970325.1. Classification (GTDB taxonomy): domain Bacteria; phylum Cyanobacteriota; class Vampirovibrionia; order LMEP-6097; family LMEP-6097; genus LMEP-6097. The sequence continues at coordinate 29,587 of JAGWWP010000025.1, forward strand.
AACTAAACTCGATATTAAAGTAAAATACACAGAGATTAAAAGTAATCAAGATGAAATGATAGAAACTAACTATCAATATGCAGAAGGACATTTGCGTATTTTAAAAAAACTTGAAAAAGAATTTGAAAAATTACATGAGAAATTAGCCAAATTAAGAGAGAACTTAAAAACCAAACAAGAAGAGCTTTATGAAATGAGAATGAAAGTAGAAACACTAAAAAAGCTTAGAGAAAAACAGTCTGAAGAATACTATCGAGAAGAAAATCGTAAAGAGCAGTTAGAAACAGACGAAAAAGTAGCATTAAAATTTGCAAGTGACATGGTGAAGGCACAGCAAGAGGCGGATGAAGATGTTTGGAGCTAATAAAAACATTAATGATCTCCTAGATAATCTTTTTGATTTTTCAATTAAAACTTTTCAAGTGGAGAATATCTCTAATTTAGATTCTATAGATGAACTCCTTCAATCAATTTTAGATTTTATCGAATATTCACTAAAACACATAGAGAAGGTTTATCTTCAGCTTCGTGAATGGTATGCAACGCACACTCCAGAAGCCCCACATATCATGCATATCCCTCTACATCCAGCAGCAGCATTAGTTATACATAATGAAGCCCTGAGAAAACTTGGCACCGATTTTGAATCCTTTGATGACTATGACGATTTTCTTAAAAAAGTTAGAACAAGGCTAGATGTGTGCTCTAGCTCAAAACACTTACTACAAGAGCAAAAAAGCTTTCTTGAAAATTCAGATGTGAGTTATATCTATTACCAGCTGCCGAATTCAGAAAAACCCATTTTAGTGAAAAGCTTAATGGATCTCAGACCTGCTATAGAGAACATCTTATTAAACTTTCAAAACTCAAAAGAACACATGCCAGGTAATCTCTACATCGAAGGTGGGTTTATCGGAGCAGCTTTTTCTGAAACTAATAATTCAGCTCTAGAACTTTACAGAGTCAAAAAAATTATTACTTTAATAAAAGAGGGCATGAACATAGAACATATAAATTTATATCAAAAAGTCTTTGAATCACAAATACGCTTAAATAAAATGCTCACTAAAGCCATTCAAGAATTTGGCGTAAATTCTTTTCAGGCACAGCTTTACAGTGCTCAAGCAGAAGCTAGCAGACTCGCTAAAAAATATATAGAAGAAATACATCAAGTCACACAGTCTAAATTAATACTAGATATCGAACAAGCAAACATTTGGTTTAAGAATGGAAAACCTTCTCTGCATCATCCTTTACATCGTGAAAATCCAGAAAACTTTCTTACTGAAATTCGAATAGATTTTCTTGAAACTAAAAGCATAGAAAAAATTACCGCTCTATATAGTGACAAGAATGCTAAATACACGAAAGCCTTACGCAAAGTAAGTAACAAGCAAAAGCTCATAGAAAAATTTATTAATTTCGACAGAAATTCTACTATTGATGAAAGTGAATTAATTAGGATTTTAGTTTTATTGCATAAAAGTTCTGGCTCACTAAGTAAGAATATAGATATAAGTACCGTCAAAGAGGCGTTGCAGAATATCGGCATTAGCAGTTCATATCTAGAGGAATTAGAAAAATTAACCCTTCAAGTTACTAAAATGGATATGCAGATTAGCTTTGATAAAGTATCAAGCTCATTTTTAAACTTAGAAGCTGACATAGAAGCCGTAAAATTAAAACAGTACATCGCCGTATATTTAAATAGCATTGATAAACCACTCAGTTTAAATGAGCAAGTGAATGCTCCAAGACAAAACCATGAATTAATATTGAAGCAAAACTTTCTTGAGAATATATTCAAAACACAAGGCTGTGAAAAGCTTATGGTTACAGCTTTTAAAGAGTACTTTGATCAAAAAACAAACCAAGATCCAGAATCAATCAATCACTTAATAGAATTTTTCATTCAACACGAAAAAAATTTTGGCATAAGCACCGCTCTAGTAAAGCTCCGAGAGATAGTAGTAAAAATTTACTTCTTAACACATCGACTAAACTCACAGAGTCTCTATCAAAAAGTTACAAAAGAAAAATTTTTCCACCATGATAAGTTTTTCAAACTAGCAAGTAAACCTCTACAACAAATAGAAGCGTTTCAAAAATATCAATACCTCACTTGGGCTCAAAAACTCACAGAAGGCTTTACTAAAGCCGATGACTCACTTCTAGAATTATTAATTGCAAATAAACTAAATTTCAAAACAGCTCTACTCAGCTTAACTTATTTATCTAAGCTGAATTCAAGCAGATACCAATTAATCCAAGCCCTGAGTTCTTTTAACAACAGTGAAGAAGAAGGACACCTACAAGCAATAGAAAAAAGTTTTTTTGAAAATTTCAAAAATGAAAGCAATATTTTTGCGATTCTCGCTCGAGGAGGTAGTTTTCAAGACATTCAAGCGATGGACAATTTAGGCTCACTCATAGAGACCTTATATTTAAACATTAGCAACTGTAAACGACAAGAATCCTTATCTACTGAGAATTCTGGAGCGCATAGACTATCTAGGCAACAGTATTATTCAATGTGGGGAGCTCGCAGTGGACTTTATCATAATTTAAATAAGCTTAAAGATAAAGACGTTCATTTTTTAAAAGAACAATCTCAAAGACTTTTACAAATAGGTGATCAACTACAAAAAGTTGTGCAAGAAACAAATCACGACAAATGGACAGGTTATATTTTTGAAAACCTTGACTATCAGATACTTGAGCAAAAATGGTTTCAAAAAATTAGCTTAATCAATGATTTTCTGAGAGGTTCAAGTGAGCTCAAAGAAGCTCTAGATTTATTTGGCGTATGTGATAAAGGATATAAATTCGATAAACTAAAAGCCGAAAGGCTTTTAAGTGATTTTAAAACTGCTTTTATTAAAACATTTGACTCTAATCATGAAAGTAAATCAATAAGCATTTTTGACTTAAATGGCGATCAAAAGCTTGATAGTAAAGACTTTAAAGAGCTTTACCGTGTTATTTGTTTTCGCTTCGATGAACTTAAACAGAATCGTGATCCATTTTTTAAGATTTTAATCTTTAACCTAATCATTCTTAATAAAGCTAATTATTATGAATCCTTAAAAACAAAATTTTCACGTTACTCTGAACAAGAACGTTTCGTTTTCTCTGAAACAGAAAACTTGCTTTATGTGGTTAGCTCCAAATTAGATACACTTGCTTTTAAGGTAGCTGAAGCGTCCATAAAATTAGACATTAATGATTACTTAAGTAAACTAAATGAAAAAATTCAAATATTAGAAGAAAACTTAAAACATCATAAGACTTACCAAAATGAAATATTTGAGTTTCTTAACGACTCGTGCATTTATGCACTAAAAGTAATATAAAGTCTACTGTCAACCTTTAAAATCTTTAACCTTAGCTTAACTTAATTTTACAATAATCATACTATCAGGAGTTTACAGGCATGAATGTTCAACTAACAGCGGCACAAAGATTACAACAAGAATTAATTAATGGTTTTATTACAGACCTAGAAAAACAAATACAGCAAGGTAATACTGGAGTTGCTGTTAATGCAGATCTTGGCAATGCCTTAAATGGTTTATTGAGTAAGTTCGATAGCAATAAAGACTCTAGATTCAACAGCAATGAACTAACTTCTTTGGCAGCTCACCTAAGAAACTTAAATACAGAAAAAAATATCTCAGAGTTATTTACAACAAGCGGTCAACTTAATTTCGCAACAAAAAGTCAAGTAGACATCACTGGCGATGGTAAATTTAATGGTCAAGAAGATTTAGTGGCTTTACAACAAATACTCGCATCACGTTCATCTAGTAATAGTAACCAAACTACCAGCTCTGCAAACTCAAACACAGTCAGCGCTGGAGTTGGCAATCCCGCTAATGGGGTTAATCACTTTAACAGTAGAGGGTCATTTTTCGTAACTGAGAGTGGTTTTACAATTTTAACTGATACAAATGTAGGTGGTTGCCAGACAGATATCTACGATAACACTGGAAAAATGATTACAAGAGTCTGGGGTGATCCACATGTTGGTGATGGTACAACAGCTGCTGGTGGATGGAACTGGCATTTTGGTAACGACTCTACCTTTATTCTTCCAGATGGTACAGAAATCATGTTTAATACTGAAGGTAACGTAAACAATAATGTCTACGTTACTACTGGTTTATATATAAAATCTGGTAATGATGTTTATCAGACGGGGCAAGACTTCGGTACTAAGACTACAGGAGTTGCTTCTGATGGAACTAGAAATTCATCAATAACCAAGCTTGCCATGAGTGCTAGCGAGTTTGATGCTACATATGCAGATGCTGGCTCTGATGCTAATGGAGCTGGTGTTTTCGCTTGGACTAAATCTGCCAATAAGGAAGCTGGAGGCTGGGCTATACTTACTGACGGTGGTATATTCCAAGACGTGAAGAATGAGGCTTGGGAAGATTACTTAAAAGCAGGCGGTGCTAGTTTTAAAGGGCAGTACGAAGGACAAGTATCTGTCAGCAAAGCACAAATGATAGCAGCTTTAGATGGAGATGCAGTAAGATCTTTCGATATCATCAAACAAAACATTCAAGACGTACCTGGTAGCAATCCACCAATAAAAGCTGACGATCTTTTCCTTGATTACTATTTCAAAGCAGGAGCAAATACCAAAGAATTAAAAGCTTTTTCTAATATGATTCTGAGTGGTTCATCTGCCGAGAAGTTAAATGTATTAAACGACTATATTCGTAATGGAGCAGAAATACCTCTTACAGATGATCAAGAAAGTAAATTTCTTAACTATCTAATTACTCCAGCGACTTCTGGAACGGCAAAAGCATATTTAGCCTTAATTAAAAATAATGCTTCTTCTGAAAAATTTGAGCTTCTTGATAAAGTAGCAAAAGGAGAATTTAATCTAAATGCATCTCAGCAAGATATTTTCTATAATTTCTTAACTAAGTCCGATGATACTAGATTAGCGAGAACTTACGCTGAAATGATACAAAAAGGTGCAGGTCAAGACAGTATCAAATACCTTGAAGATTATGCAAAAGGAAATTATAAACTAGATAAAACTCAAGAAAATAAATTCCTTGGCTATTTAACGAATGAAGCTAATATTGATATAGCCAAAACATATGTTTCTTTAGTCACTGGTAATGATTCTAATAAAGCAGTAAAACTCACTGCCTTACAAGCTCTTGCAGCG
>JAGWWP010000026.1 GCA_018970325.1 Cyanobacteria bacterium REEB446
TTTTACTGCCCTGATAAAACTGCGTTAATAGACCAGTTATCCCCAGCACTACCGTAATTAAAATTAAAAATAATGGCTGCCAAATCATATGCTTCCCTCTATGATTAGATTAAAATTAAGGCTAGCATATTTGCTTAAAATGCAGGGTTAGCCACAGTGCTTTTATATGAAGCTCAAGCAAAATATAAAATGACATAGAGATGCTCACACAAAAACCTAAATATAATATGAATTTCACCGTAGGGAGTTTATTAATTTATCCTAGTATTGAATTTATTTCCTTATATTTAAAACATCACGACTGGATAGCAGCTAGAAAAGAGGCACTAGAGTTAAATATTACACAGAGTGATAAAACTAGTTCGGCTACAAGAATACTTTGTGAAATAAGGTCTAGGCTTGTGTTGCTGAGTGATGCTCAGTTCGAATTTTTCAATACTGCAAATTTACAGGACAAGCTCTATCTCTTGATCTTAGCTTTGAGTAAAAAATATAGGTTAATTTATGATTTTTTAATTTATTTACATAAAGCTTACAGAGAGGAAAAGATTATTAATTTCACGAAGCGAAATTTTGATGTTTTTTTTAATGATAAAACGATATACTACCCAGAGTTAATTTCAATAGAAGCGGCAAAGCTACTTAAGTTTAGACGCTATACTTTTAAATCTTTACAGGAAGCGAGGATATTAGATGAAAATTTAGAGGTATTACCAGTTTCTTTTTCCAAGGATTTAATTAAGATAATAGTTGATAGTGATAAGGGTGATTTGCTTATATTTCCTAGAATCAATTAGAATTAATCTGATGCCCTTAAAGGAAAAATTAAATCGAAAGCAGAGATTTGATTTATTACTTAGATTTACAAGTAATAAGGACAATTTAGATTACAGAAAATACAATGACATACCATTTTTTATAGTTCCCTATGAGATAAGTGAACAGAATAAAATAAAGTTTGAAGATATTCCTAGCTTAGAGTCTCACTTAATTAAAAATGACATTAGACATCTGTCTATTAATCTATATGAGCTTTCCCTAGAATTATTAGATAATAATCTTGATGATCTTAAATATTTTTTAGAGACTGAAACTGAGCGAGATAAAAAACGCTTCATTGAAGACTTACAGGGTGTATTAACTTCTCAAAAAGTAGCTGAAAAGATTGGGGATGAATGTGAAAAATTCAAACCAGAACTTCTTCTTATTTCTGGAGTAGGTGAGGTTTTTCCATATCTTAGATTAAGTAAGCTCTTAGAAAATCTTTCCTGTAAGGTAAAAGAAATAGTGGTGTTAATATTTTTTCCGGGGATCTACTGTCAAAGTGATGATAAGGGAACTTATTTAAGACTCTTTAGCTGTCTGGATTACGATCATCATTACCGTGCTTTTAATATAGAGGATTTAAATTTATAAATGAAATTACAAGAAATATTTTTACAGGACATTAATCGAGCAATTGATCCAGTAATCAAAGCTGATGAAAGCTCTCTTGCTAATCTTGAAGATGAGCTTCAAGAATATGTCATTTCCGATAATATTGAAAAACATATAGAAGTTTTTTTGGAAGAATATAATAACAACCCAGTAGTGAACGGTGTTTGGATATCTGGTCATTTTGGTTCTGGTAAATCTCATTTATTAAAAATGCTTTCCATCGTTCTTGAAGATAAACAATTAGAATCATGTAAAAGCTCTGAGCTGTTTTTAGAGAAATTAAAAAAACTAAATAGTCCAAATGCTGATCTCACGCTAGGACTCTTAGAGCGAGCAGTTGCGAGGCGGTCACGCAGTATTTTATTTAATATAGATCAGAAGGCAGATATAGTAAATAAAAAAACGGATTTTGATATCCTGCTTTCAGCTTTTCTAAAGGTGTTTAATGAAGAATGTGGTTACTATCCTGAACAAGCTTACATAGCCCAGTTTGAGCGAGATTTAGATTCTGAAAATTTACTTGCAGATTTTATTTCTGAGTTCGAAAGTAATACTGGTATTAAATGGAAAAATGAAGGTAGAGAAAGAGCGACACGTTTTTCTAATGAGGTAGATAAAGTCTATTTTAAGATTACGGGATCAAAACAGGAAAAAATTCTAGATAAATATAGAGATGACTTTACTGTCTCTATAGATACCTTTGCGGAAATGGTGAAAGCTTTTATAGACAAGCAAGATAAAGGTTTTCGTTTAAATTTCTTTGTTGATGAGATCGGGCAGTTTATAGCTGATAACACTAAGTTAATGGTTAATCTTCAAAGCCTAGCTGAGAGCTTAAATACTAAAACCAAAGGGAGAGCTTGGTTAGTGGTAACCTCTCAGGAAGCAGTTAGTGAATGTGTCGGTAAGTTTCAAGGGCATGATTTTAGTAAAATTCAAGCAAGATTCGCTGTTCAGCTTAAGCTTAATAACTCAGATGTTTCTGAGATAGTTCAGAAGAGGGTTCTAGAGAAGAATGAAGCAGCAAAAGAGCCTCTATTGAATATTTTTCAAAGACATGAAGCTAGTTTAAAAACACTCTTCTCTTTTGGAGAAGGTTCTACGAAAACTAATAAGGATTTCAGTATAGATGAGTATGTGAATTCTTATCCATTTTTACCTTATCAATATGAGCTTTTTCAAACTGTTATTGAAAGCCTCTCTGAGAATAATGCTTTTACTGGTCAGCATAAGTCTGTGGGTAATAGAACTTTAATCTTTGTCTTTCAGAAAATCGCTCAGGAATTAGCGGATGAAAATCTGGGACTCTTGGTGACTTTCGATAAAATGTATGATCAAATCAAAGATTTGAAAACTAGCATTACTACCACTATAGATAATGCTGCAAAAAGAATGGATGAATTTACACTAAAAGTGTTAAAGATTTTAGCTCTTGTGAGATATAAGGAAAAGGATTTTAAAGCAAGTGTTCAGAATATCAGTATTTTATTAATTGATAATCTAGATGTCGATTTAAAGCAGCTGAGAATTAAGGTTCAAGAGTCTCTTAATAAGCTAGAGAATGATTCTTACATTGAAAGGCAGGCTGAGATTTATACTTATCTGACTAATGAAGAGAAAAATATTGAGATGCAGATTAAGGCTACCGAAGTTGATAAGGCAGAGCTAGCTGATATATTTAAACGGACAATTTTTGATGAGCAGTTAAGTACTAAGAACAAAATAACGTATGCTAAAAACAAGCAAAACTATGATTTTGCGATAAAGGTCGATGATCGTCTCTATGGCAGGGATTCAGAGTTAGCTATTCACTTAGTAACCCCTTATACTAACTTGACAGAAGCTCAAGTTAAAACAGCTTCACTTAATTCAAGAGAATTAGTTATTCAATTAAAAGAAGATTCTAATTTAATCAAGGATATAAATATATTTATACAGACCGAAAAGTTTTATAAAAATAATTATTCTTCTAGGGAATTAGAATCCCATAAAAGCATTTTAGATATTAAGAAAACTCAAAATGAAAATAGAAAGAAAGATATAGAAAAAAGAATAGTTACACTCTGTGAAGAAGCCAATTATTATGTCTCTGGTAGAAGCATTGAGCTTGCTGGTGAACTTAAAGATATTATTACTAACGGTTTCGGGAAGTTAATAGAAGCAGCATACCCACAGCTAAAGCTGGTAGATAGAATATATTTAGAAGCTGATATTAAAGCTATAGCAAATCAAGATGCCTATTCTGATGCCTTACTTATCACTGAAGATATGCAGGAAGTGCTCAATTTTATAAATGAAAAACATAGAAACGCTATAAGAATATCTGTGAAAGATATAGTGGATAAATTTAAGATAGTACCTTATGGCTGGTCTCAAATATCAAGCCTCTATATTATAGCTAAGCTTTTTGTAAATTCTAAGCTAGAAGCTCATTTTAGGGGAGAGTATTTAGATAAAAACAAGCTTGCTGATAATTTATTAAATAGCAGTTTAATTTCAGACATTATCATTACGCCTAATTCAGATATTCAGCCAGAACTCATTAAAAAATTCTCTAATTTTCTGAAAGACTTCTCTCTAAGACCAGTTGAGACTAAAGATCCGAAAGCACTAGTTAGTGATTATAAAAATTATGTAGAGGAACTTCTAGGGGATTTTAAGAAGAACTATCTAAGCCAAAAACAAAAATATAAATTCCTTAGTAGTAGTTTAGAGGCATTAGAGCCTTTAGAGTCATCTATTAAATTTGATAAGGATTATTATTTTAGTGATTTTCTAAATTCCTCAGAAGGCTTATTAAAATTAAAAGAAGAGAATTTAGATACAGTTATTAAGTTCTTTAATAGTAATACGCAGAAAGAAATTTTCGATAAAGCCTATGAATTTTATGAGCAAAATAAAATAAACATTTCTATTTTGAAAGAAGATTTACTCGAAGAAATGCAGAATCTCTTAAATGACACAGAACTCTTGAAAGGCTCTTCTCTAAAGAAGCTTAAAGATATTTATGAAGAACTCAGTGCTAATTTAGAAATGGTTTTACGTGAATGTAGAGAAGAAAATTTAATTAAGCTTAGTAATCTAAGCTCTTCATTAGAAGCGGAGGAGAATTTTAATCTCTTAGGAAAGTCTGAACTAGAGCGGATCACAGTAGATTTTAAGCGAATAAAAGATCGCATTAATGAAGAAAATAATCTTGCGAACATTAATCAGTTATTGATGGAGTTCGAGAGAGATACTTTTAAAAATCATTTGACTTTAATTCATGCGAAGGAAATCTCTCAAAGAGTGATAAGTGATGAAAAAATTAAAGATGAGGAATCTAATTTAGCTATAGCTGTGAAAGTTAAAGATGAGGCTAAATTAGTCTCTCAGCCACTTATGGTGAGAGTTACAGATTTAGAGATTTCTTTTAAAAAGAAAACGATTAAAAATCAAGAAGACTTATCTAATTATTTAAATTCTATAGAAACAGTGATAATAAAAGAGATAGAGAAAGGTAATATCGTGCAGCTATGATTAGGAATCTAAAATTAAAGAATTTTACAGCCTTTAAAGATTTAGAGCTTAATTTTTCACCTAAATTAAATCTGATAATAGGGGCTAATGCTTCTGGTAAAACGCATATCCTGAAAGCTATTTATGCGAGTGTTGCAGGGTTTAATCGGGCTTATTTTACGGATGAAGCGGCAGAACAGGATTTCATTAGTGATAGTAATAAATATATCTCTGAAAACCTTATAAATGTTTTTAAGCCAGATAATCTACTGGGTAAATTAAAAAAAGCTCCATCAGAACAGGGGTTAAAAGCCGAAGTCTGCCTGCACTCCCTTGCTGCTAATAATCAAAACTTAGAAATAGATTATAGTTTTAATAATAATTCTAAAGAAGTTAAAGTGATCGATAAGAAAGAACTAAATCGTTTCTCTACGATACCTAATCCGATCTTTATACAATCTAAAGAGATAATATCTTTAATGAAAGGCTTTACTAGTCTTTATGAGAAGTATGACTTAGCTTTAGATCAAACTTTTTATGATCTCTGTAAGTCTTTAGAGCTGCCTGAGGTAAAGGATTCTGAGCTCAATGAGAAAAGTAAATGGGTTATAGAAAAAATAGAGAATTTATTAGGCGGAAAATTTATTTTTCATGGAAGTGGAAAGGTCGATTTTAAATCTACATCTAAACAAGAGCTTCCAGCTAGCTTAATTGCAGAAGGTTATAAAAAATTAGGAGTTCTTTATAGATTATTAGAAACAGGCGTTTTAGTGCCAGGATCTTCTGGTACTCTGCTTTGGGATGAACCAGAAAATAATCTTAATCCTCAGCTATTAAAACTTATAGCAGAAATTCTTATAGAACTAGCTCGTAATGGGCAGCAGATCATCATCGCTACTCATGATTATGTTTTATTGAAGTGGTTTGATTTATTAGTAGATGAGGGGAAAGGCGATGAGATTAAATTTCATAGTCTCTATAATGATTCTGGCGATATAAAAGTAGATTCGCAAGATTCTTTCCTGAAATTATCAAAAAATTTAATCACCGATACTTTCGTAGAATTATACGAGGCTGATATAGAAAAGGCTCTAGGATAAATGTACTTTAAATGCTAGTGGATTATTCGAAATTAAAAAAATTTGCTCAATACGCTAGAAAGCTCTTAATGGAAGAGATTTCCTCTAAATTAGAATCTTTATTAAGTACTGAAAATAGTTTAGTACGGGCTAATCCACAGGCTTTTAACTCCTTAAAGGAAGCTTTAGAGAATTTAAAAAAGACGACTAAAGACGAGAAGGAAGCTAAGAATGCTCTAGTGGAAAGGGTTTCGTATATCTGGTTTAATCGTTTCTGTGCTTTACGCTTTATGGATTTAAATAATTTTACTTCCATGAAAGTAGTATCTCCACTGAAAGGTGAATTTAATCCCGAGATTTTAGCTTCTGCGAAAGCGGGATATATAGATAGCGAAATTATTTCTCAGGCAGAGGATGTTCAGGAAATAAAAAATCTCTTAAATGGAACGAAAACCAGTGATGATCCTTTTACTGAGGCTTATAAATTACTTTTAATCGGGGTCTGTAAATATTACAGCAAGCAGATGCCTTTTCTTTTTTCGATGATAGAGGATTACACTCAGCTTTTAATACCTGAAGATTTATTCTCTGGGAATTCCATCTTAACTCTGATCCGTGAAAACCTTTATCCCGAAAGGTGTGTTAATGAATCTGATTCGTCCCCGAATGTAGAGGTTATCGGCTGGCTCTATCAGTATTATATTTCAGAGAGAAAAGATGAAGTGTTTAATAGTTTTAAAAAAGGCAAGAAAGCTCTAGCGAAAGATATTCCAGCAGCTACTCAGTTATTTACGCCTCACTGGATAGTTAAATATTTGGTAGAAAATTCTCTCGGGAGATTATGGATTTTAAATAAGCCGAACTCTTGTCTTAGAGAGAAAATGGAATATTTTATAGAACCAGAAAATGAAATTGATTTTCTTAAGATCAGCTCAGTAGAAGAGATTAAGGTCTGTGACCCAGCCTGTGGTTCAGGTCATATATTGGTATATGCTTTCGACTTACTTTATGAAATGTACTTAGAAGAAGGTTTTACTGATGATGCTGAAATAGTGAAATCGATTATAAGTAAAAACCTCTATGGAATAGAGATAGATGAAAGAGCTGCTGAATTAGCTGCTTTCGCTATTACGATGAAAGCTAGATATAGGGATAGAAAGCTTTTCAGTAGAGCAGTTGAGCCGAATATCTGTCTGATGAAGAATGTTAATATAGATGAAGATAAATTAAAATCTTATATAGAAGTCGCTCACAGTGATTTATTTACTAGTGAATTTTTAAGTCAGCTTAAAGATTTTAGAGAAGCTCAAAATTATGGTGCCTTAATAAACCCGAAGATTAAGGATACTCATTTTTTACGTAAACACCTTGAGGCTAAAGGTTTAGCTGAAAATTTATTTACTCAAGAGACTCATAAAAAAGTCCTAAAAGTATTAGATTTAATAGACTATTTACTGGCTAAATATCATGTAGTAGTCGCAAATCCACCATATATGGGTGGGAAAAATATGAACCCCTCTCTAGCAGAGTTCGCTAAGAAAAATTATCCGAATACTAAATCAGATCTTTTTGCGATGTTTATGGAGAGGAACTTTTTTTTAACAAAAAAACAGGGTTATTTGGGATTTATGACTCCATTTGTCTGGATGTTTATATCAAGTTATGAAAAACTCAGAAATTTTGTGATTGATGAGAAGTCAATTTCATCATTGATTCAGCTTGAATATTCTGGTTTTGACGGAGCTACAGTACCAATTTGCACTTTTGTTTGTAAAAATGATTACCAGCCTAAATTAAAGGGGACTTATATTAGACTGTCAGATTTTAAAGGGGCTAAACTCCAAGAACCTAAAGCATTAGAAGCTATTCAAAGCCCAAACTGTAAATGGCGTTTCACAGCCTCTACCGAAGATTTTAAAAAAATACCAGGTAATCCTATTGCTTATTGGGTGAGTGAGAGGGTTAGGGAGATATTTAAAAATGGCCGGCCGTTATCGGCTGTTTGTAAACCTGCACAGGGCTTAGCAACAGCCGATAACGGCCGTTTTTTAAGAGAATGGTTTGAAGTTGGTATTGATAAAGTAGGTTTTGGATTTAAAGACAGGGAATCTGCACAGAGATCTGGTTTGAAGTGGTTTCCATATAACAAAGGTGGTAGTTTTAGGAAATGGTATGGAAATAATGAGTATTTTGTTAATTGGGAAGATGATGGTGAGGAAATAAGAAATTTTAAAGATGCAAATGGCAAAGTAAGATCTAGACCTCAGAATGACTCTTTTTATTTTAGAGATGCTATTACATGGACGTTTATAAGTTCTTCTAATTTTGGTTTAAGATATACACCTACTGGTTTTCTTTTTGATGTTGCTGGTTCTTCATGCTTCCCAAGCGAAAAAAATAAACAGCAAATTTTAGGTTTATTAGCTTCATCTTTAACTCCAAGATTTCTTGCAATTCAAAATCCTACTTTAAATTTTCAAGTAGGAAACATTGCAAACATACCTGTAATTGATTTATTTGACAAGGAATACATTATCTCAATCGTAAATGATTTAATCCACCTCTCCCAACAAGACTGGGACTCCTACGAACGCTCATGGGATTTTAAAACCCTGCCTCTGATTGATACTTATAAAAATATAGAAAAAGCTCCACTAACAGAGACTTACAAAACCCTAAGAGCTAAATGGCAGTCTATGACTGACGAAATGAAGCGATTAGAGGAGGAAAATAATAAGATATTTATAGAAGCTTACGGTCTAGAAGAGGAACTCACCGCAGAAGTACCGCTTAAGGAAATTACTCTTACCTGTAATCCACACTACCGCTATGATTCTAAAAAATCAGCAGCAGCTTTAGAGAAACTTTTATTAGAAGATACTATTAAAGAGTTTATTTCCTATGCAGTTGGCTGTATGTTTGGTAGATATTCATTAGATAAGGCTGGACTTATACTCGCTAATCAGGGAGAGACTTTAAATGATTATTTAAAAGCTGTTCCAGAGCCTGGTTTTATGCCAGATGAAGATAATGTAATTCCAGTTTTAGAAGAGGAATGGTTTAACGATGATATAGTTAATCGCTTTAAAAACTTTCTTAAAGTAAGTCTAGGAGAGGAAAATTATGAGCTTAATCTGAGCTTTATAGAGGAAGCTCTAGGAAAGGATATTAGAAAATATTTTATGAATGATTTTTATGATCATCATGTGAAACAGTATAAAAAACGCCCGATATACTGGATGTTTTCCTCTCCTAAAGCGAGTTTTAATGTCCTAATCTATATGCACCGTTATAATGAAAATACGATAAATGTAATTCTAAATGAGTATCTTAGACACTATAGAGAGAAATTAACTAATCTGTTACTAGAGCTAGAAAATATCTCTAATTCTGAATCTAAGGCTGCTAGAGAGAAGATTCAGGCTGTTAAGGATATAGATAAAACGAAAAAGATTTTAAAAGAACTCAGTGATTATGAACAGACTGTATTATTTCCTTTAGCTACAGAAAAAATAAAAATAGATTTAGACGATGGTGTGAAAATTAATTACAATAAATTTACTGGAGCAGTACAAAAGATAAGTGGCTTAACAGAGTAGATGATTAAAACAGAAAAAGAATTAAACCTAAGGCAGATTAAGCAGAGTCTAGGAAAGCTTTTAGAGGATGATCTCTATGATGTTTTCTTCTGGTACGATACTAAAGCTGAGTTTAGAAGAGAATATGAAAAACTAAATCTAGAGAATTTAATTAAATACGAACTTAATAATAATGAGTTTAATTTGAGATATGAGATTCATGCTGCTAGACAAGAAAAAACAGAAGCTAAGTTTTTAATTTATAGTAACTCTGCTCGCCTAGCTGATGAGGATAATTGCTTATTAGATCTTCTGCTTTCTAATCATGAATTTATCGCAGATAAAGTTTCTATGTATCTTACTGAGCTGGATTTAGAGCAGAGGCATCGGGCTTTAATTGCAGAACATATTAATTTTTTTGATCATTCGGATAATAGGAAACAGGTAAAAGCTTTTATAAAAAAGTTTAGAGAGAATCACTCCTACATTGATGAAGCTGCATTTAAGCTTAAAATTTTAAATATTAGTTTAGGTTCAGAGGGTAAGGATTTAGAGACGGCATTAGAAAAGTTACTCAAAGATTATTGGGAAGCGGAGGATTCTAGCCCTTTAGAAAACTTGAAAGAATATAATCTACTTGATTATTTAATTGAGAAGTTAAAATTGTTTGATTATGAAGCACATCCTGAAGCTGATTTACTTCATCATTTTACTGTAAAGCTTTTTGATACTGTCTTCCAAAAAGCTCTTGGTAAGAGTATGGAGAAATCTTTAAATGATGAGGCGATTATTTTTTTAAATAACTTTAAAAATAATCGTATGAATGTAGATTTATTTAAGTCTATTTCTAAGAAAATAGCAGAGATATTAGCTGTAGAAAAGCAGTTAGAGGGGCTTAGAGAGATAGATGCTTTGTTTGATATTGATATCTATGAATTAATAGAAAAGAAGATTATTTCTGAAACGAGAGATGGCATTATAGCGAATAAGCTTTCTAGTAAAGCTCTAGATGGACTAATCAGAAAAAGAAAAGCGAGTATATGGTGGTTTGAAGAGTATAAAGATGTTTATGAAGCTTTAAATCGAGCTTGTGAATTACTTTATAAGCTTAATAACTTAGAGAAAAATTTCACTTTAGATGTGCTAAGTTTTATCGGCCATTATGTTAATCATGATTTCAAAATAGATCAGTTATATAGGCAGTTTAATTATCATAAAGAAAAATCTAATTCATATTCACTCTTAGATTCACTTAGCTGCGAGATTGAAAATAAATATAATTTATTTTTAGTGGAGTTGAATAATAAATGGCAGATCCCTTTAGATCAGCTTCAGGAATGGAAATTCCCAGAAGATAAAATGCAAAGAAATTTCTTTAAATATACTATAAATGACAGTTCCCCTAAATATGCAGTGCTTATTTCAGATGCACTAAGATATGAGGTCGCAGAAGAATTAGCTCGGAGATTAGATTCTACTAAATTTAAAATCGAAAATGATTATATGATTTCTACTTTGCCCTCTTGGACTCAGTTCGGGATGGCTGCTTTACTTCCTACTGATGATATTAGAATCGATGATAAGAATATAGAGAAGGTAGAGAAGGAACTCTTAGTTCTAAAGAATAAAAAATCTACGAAAGGCTTAAGTAATAGAACTAAAATTCTTATGGATTATTTTTCCACTAAAAATAAACAGGCTACGGCTTTAAGATTTGAGGATAAGGATAAAGTTAAGGGTATTAAATCTAAAACTAACACTGAGATTCGAGAACTTATAAAAGAGAATGATTTAGTGCTTATTTATCACGACAGGATAGATGCCACTGGTGATGATACTAAAACGGAGCAGGATATTTTTAAAGCTTGTGAGGATACCATTACTGAAATTCAAGATCTCCTGAAGAAGCTATTTAATAATAACGTACATCACGTGATTATCACTTCAGATCATGGTTTTATCTACCAGAATAAGGTAGATGAATTTTTAAGTGAGAATATAGACTCTAAGACGATTTTAAAAAGGGATAGAAGATTTTTGGTAGGTAAAAACTTAGATGAAAGTTCTGGATTTAAGAAATTTACTTCTAAAGCACTAGGGTTTTCTTGTGAATATGATTTTCTTTTTCCTAAATCTATTAATAGACTTAGGTTACAGGGTTCTGGAGCTCATTTCGTTCATGGTGGAACTAGTCTTCAGGAAATTATTATTCCTAATTTGAAAATTAGTCTTTTAAATACAGGGAGAGTAGAAAAAGAATCAGTAGAAGCTATAGTGATTAGGGGGTCTAATTCTGTTATTAGCTCTAATCAGTTTATCGTAAAACTCTATCAGGATAAGGCTGTTAGTGAAAAAGTAAGCTCTATCAAAATTAAGTTAGGTCTGTATTCGGCTACTGATGAGCTTATCTCGGATACTAAAATTTTAAACTTAGATTCTTCTAGTGATAACGCACTAGATAGGGAATTTAAAGTAGAGTTATTATTAAGTGCTAAAGCTGATGATTTTAATAAACAGGATGTCTACTTAGTTATAAAGAAATACCACGAAAAAAGCCATGAATTTAGAGATGAGAGTGATGAGATGAAGCGTCAGCATCGTTATGAATTGAGAAAATCCTTTACCAGTGATTTTTAGGAGATTTTATGGAAACTGTAACAGTAGAAGATTTAAATAAAAAAATTAATGAATTTTTCCCAGGCTTAGCAGTTAGAAAAGATTTGGTGGGTTTAGTAAAAGGTAATGCCATAGTACCTTCCTACGTGCTGGAATATCTTTTAGGACAGTACTGTGCTACTAGTGATGAGGATTCTATAAATGCAGGCATAGAGAGAGTCAAGAAAATTTTAGCTGAGCATTATGTAAATAGAAATGAGGCTAATTTAATAAAATCTAAAATTAAAGAGCAGGGGCGTTTTAAGGTTATAGATAAGGTTTCTGTAAGTTTAAATGATAAAGAAGACTGTTATGAGGCGACTTTCACTAATCTTGGGCTAAATAAAATTTTAGTAGATTCTAATACGGTGAAAAAGAATCCTAAGCTCTTAGTCTCTGGAGTATGGTCTTTAGCTGATCTAGAATATGAATATACTGAGGATAAGAGGATAAGTCCTTGGGTGATGAGCTCTCTGAAACCGATTCAGCTATCAAATTTCAACTATGATGAATATATAGCAGCTAGGAAGAAATTTTCTACTGAAGAATGGATTAACCTTTTAATACAGAGTATCGGTTTTAATCCAGAGCTATTGAGTAGAAGAGCTAAATTAATTCAGTTAACTAGATTAGTTCCATTCTGTGAAAGAAATTATAATCTTATAGAACTCGGTCCTAAAGGGACTGGTAAGTCTCATATTTTTTCTGAATTTTCTCCTCACGGAATTTTAATTTCTGGTGGTGAAGTAAGTCAGGCTAAACTTTTCGTAAATAATACCTCGGGGAAAATAGGCTTAGTCGGTTACTGGGATACAGTGGCTTTTGATGAATTTGCAGGGAAACAGAAGAAGACTGATAAAGCTCTAGTCGATATCATGAAAAACTATATGGCAAATAAATCTTTTTCAAGAGGCGTAGAAACTATTGGGGCAGATGCTTCCATGGCTTTCGTGGGAAATACGAGCCATAACGTGGCTCATATGCTTAAGTATTCTGATTTATTTGTAGATTTACCAGAGAAATTTTACGATTCAGCTTTTATAGATAGATTGCATTTTTATATACCTGGTTGGGAAGTCGATATTATCAGGAGTGAACTCTATTCAGATGGCTACGGCTTTGTTGTGGATTACCTTGCAGAGGTTTTGAGATTTATGAGAGCTAAGGATTATTCTAATGTTTATCAAGATCATTTTATAATTTCTGAAACTGTCTCTACGCGTGATAAAACTGCCATTAATAAAACATTTTCAGGCTTAATGAAACTTATTTTTCCTGATGGTAACGCGACAAAAGAAGAGATTCAAGAGTTATTAAATTTTTCTATTGAAGGCAGAAAAAGAGTTAAAGATCAGCTGTTTAGAATAGATTCGACATATTCAAAAGTGGAATTTAGCTATACTGCTCTTACAGATTCTTCTAAGACATTTATAAAAACTGCTGAAGAAAAGGAATTTCCTAATTATTATTATAAATCTGCCGAAGGGATTACTAACTTAGATGATGGGACGCTTACAGATACTAGAGACTCGCAAGAAGCCTCTGATAAGGCTGAGTCTATTTTCACTACAGAGGGAGAGCCTATCACGCTCTCTAAGACAGCAGAGCTGCATTCTAGCGCAGAAGTTGGAGTTTCGCTACACGCCCAAGAAGGGCATTTTGTTTTCGAGGAAAACCAAGCTGCTAAGAGCTTTAAAGATTTATTCGGAGCTTATTTAAAAGGCTCTACGATTATACATATAGTAGATCCGTATATTAGACAGTTTTATCAAGCTGCTAATTTAATGGAATTTATGGAGATGTTAGTTTTAAATAAAGCTCCAGAGGATGAAATAGCTGTCCATTTAGTGACTAGTCAAGATGAGTATAAAATAAATAATCAAGAGAGTTTTCTTGAACAGATTAAAGCTGCTTGCTTGAATGAAGGTATCATTTTTACTTATGAATTTGATAATTCTAATAAACTTCACGGAAGATATATACAGTCTAATAATGGCTGGAAGATAGTTCTAGATAGAGGTTTAGATATCTATCAGCCGTTTGATAGTAATGATGCTTTTAGCTTTAAAAGAAGATTAGCTGAGAAGAGAAAATTTAAAGCTTTTTATGTTACTTATATCAAAGCATCGTTATCGAAGCTGCAAGCTCAAGACTAAGGAGACGAATGACCGCTGTACCTCTCGCCATAATCCTCTTCCGCAATGACCTAAGACTAGCTGATAACCCAGCTCTTCACTACGCCATAGCACAAGGAAAAAAAATACTCCCCGTCTTTATCTATGAAGATCATTTCGATAACGGTAATGAAGCGAATTTTGAAAGATTAGGAGCTGCGACTAAGTTGTGGTTACACTATTCTTTAAAGAGTCTTTCTGAATCTATATCTGAGTATGGTTCTAAATTGCTCATTCTGAAAGGTAATCAAAAAGTGGTTTTAAATGCCTTAATCGATAAATTCGAAAATTCCATAAGCTCAGTCTACTGGAACCGTCGCTATGAACCACATCATATTAAACTAGACACTGAACTAAAGGAGTTTTTAACTCATAAGGCGGACGAAAGCGCAGAAATTGAAGCCCGAGGGCAGTACCTAGAGGTGAAAAGTTTTGGAGGGAATTTACTTATAGAACCCTGGGAGCTTTTAAATAAACAGTCCAAGCCTTATCAAGTCTACACCCCTTTCTCCAAGCAGTATTTTCGTCTTTTTGAAAGCTCTATGGCAGATAGGATTAGACCTTTAGAGTATAAAATCAGTGCAGAGAATTTTCTAAGTAAACAAAGTATCTCTGAAATTATGGAAAATGCAGAAGCTGGACTTGAGCAGCAGTCTCTGCAAAGCCTGTGTAGTATTGAGGATCTTAATCTTAAAGATCGTGGCGAGGAAAATAAAAACGCAGAAAATGGAGCTTCGAGGTATGTCCACCCTTGGGTAGAGAAAATGACTAAATATATTAAAGCTGGTGAAATTAAGGCTAGAGAAGCTTTAGAAGAATTTATTCAGACTAATTCTGCTTTAAATTATGGTGAAAAACGTAATAGCCCTTTCTTGAAGGGGACTTCGCAGCTCTCGACTAATTTGCATTTCGGGGAAATCTCAGTTAGGCAGGTTTACGCTGCTGTAAATAATTTAGATTCAGCAAAAGAAATCTCTGAAAATAAGGCTGCTATGGGTGCTGTAGATTCTTCACTATCAAAAGCAAAAAAATATGATTATTTAAAACAGCTGATCTGGAGAGAGTTTGCTCATTATCTGATGTACCATTTCCCACATACTGTAAATCAGCCTCTGAGAGAAGAGTTTAAGCATTTTAATTGGCGAAGCTTAGATGAAGCTGAAGATGAAAATGCTAATGTTAACGAAAACGCAGAAATTGGAGTTCAGCTACACGCCCGTCAGATGTTAAAGAAATGGCAGAGAGGTGAAACTGGTTATCCTATAGTAGATGCTGGGATGAAAGAGCTTTGGGAAACGGGCTGGATGCATAACCGTGTCAGAATGATAGCAGCATCTTTTTTGGTGAAAGATTTGAGAATTCACTGGATTGAAGGTGCTAAGTGGTTCTGGGATACTCTGTTCGATGCGGATTTGGCTAATAATACTATGGGCTGGCAGTGGGTAGCTGGTTCTGGTGCTGATGCCGCACCTTATTTTAGAATATTTAATCCTACTACTCAGTCAGAGAGGTTTGATCCAGATGGTGTTTATATTAAGCGTTGGTTACAGTCTTTAAGAGAATGTCCTTCTAAAGATATTCATGCACCTTTTGCGGCGGGAGCTTTAAGGCTTATGAAGCTGGGTAAAAATTATCCTTATCCATTAGTAGACCATGATGTAGAAAGAAAAATAGCCTTAGATGAATTTAAAAAACTGCGAGAAGAATCTCTTTAAACCCGAATATTTATTTATTTTTCTTATATTATTCCAAATTATTATTGGTCTTATTTCTTGGCTAGCGTTTTTTAAAGCGGCAAGCGACCCTAAGTTAATTTATCATTCTCTTAAAAGTTATTTTCTTCCCGTTGAAATTACCGGAGGGCTGATGAAGTCTCTCGCTGAGATCTTTGATGTTTCTGTAAGCTCTCTTAATCTTGAGTATTTTCATATAAGTTTTAGTCAATTAAAATTAAAAACATCTTATAAGCTGATAGAAGAATTAGCTCGCTGGTTCATAATTATCGTCTATGGGGTTTCTTGGTTTTTTATTATTCGCCTTA
This sequence comes from Cyanobacteria bacterium REEB446, assembly GCA_018970325.1. Lineage (GTDB taxonomy): Bacteria > Cyanobacteriota > Vampirovibrionia > LMEP-6097 > LMEP-6097 > LMEP-6097. The sequence continues at coordinate 16,463 of JAGWWP010000026.1, forward strand.
AAGCCTTTAGGGAGCTGAGTTCTTGGAAGATATTTTTCTACTCGGCGATACTGTTCTCTGTTGCTGGATTATGTTTGCCTAATGATTCTTCTGATGTTTATGGCTATATTGCAAGAGGAGCCCAGCAGGTCTTTTTTAATCAAAACCCTTATCAGGAAGTCGTTTCTAGTGTAGAAGGCTGGAGGCAAAATATATTTTTTACAAATATGCTATGGGAAAACAATCCAGCACCTTATGGTCCTCTATTCATGTTGCTTTGCAGGGGGATAGTATTTATCTCTTTTAATAATTTTTGGATAAGTCTCTTTTTATTTAAGTTCATTAATATAATTAGTTTTTTTATTTTAGTAAAGATTTTAATGACTCTATTCAAGAGCAGGAATCCAGATTCAGCCACGGAGACTAATGCTTCAAGTCATTTCGGCTCAAAACAACTCTTATTAGTATTACTTTTCAATCCATTATTCCTTATGGAAATTGCCTGGAATGCTCATAATGACATACTTATGTGTTTGTTTATTTGTATTAGCTTTTTATACATGCAGAAGAATAAATTTGGTTTCGCTTTATTAATGATGCTTATAGCGACTTTACTAAAGTATTTATCAATAGTTTTAATTCCTTTAATTCTTATAGCAGCTTTTAAACATTCATTAAATGTAAGAAAGTTCTTCAGTTCTTTATCTTGTGCTGGTTTAATTTCTTTATTAATAACGGCTTTAAGTATTATTCATTATAGGCTTTTAGAGATAGATCATTCGAGGTTTCAAGAAAACCTTACCTTAAGCCATAAATCTCTATTTAGTTTACTGAATGCTATTAGCCAAGGGCTTTTTAAATTTTCTTTGCCGAGTGAAGCTAAATATGTTTTCTTTGCTGCCTTTATAATTTTTGCTGCGTATTTATACGTGAAATTTTTATTTATTCATTCTGCTATTTCTCAAGAATCCTCTCGCGTAGATAATGATTCTGAAATATTGTTTCAAGAGTTAATAAATAATGCTTTCTTGCTCATGGCGGGCTTAGTTTTATTCACTAGTCCAAAATTTCATTCCTGGTATTTATTAGGCTTTTTACCATTTGGTTTTATTAGTTTTCCTAGTATCAGCTTGGCTTTAAGCTTTACGCATTTACTGTCTTTTACCGTTATAGATCAAGCAAAGATTCTTAATTTTACTCTAATGACTGCTTCTGTGTTTATTTTGAGAAGATTTAAAAAATTTTCATAAATCTCTTGTTTGAATTTTGTCATTATAGGGGACATGAGCAAGGGTGTAAGTTTTGTGTTGCCATTGCATAAACGGTTAAGCAGAGTTCCTGTTTCACGTTTACCAAAGCCTCTTCAAGAAAGGACTGCTGTTCTTGATGCTAATTTAACTCTCTTGAAAACATCACAAAGAGACAATATTCACTTAAACTTTTTGACGCATAACGTTGCTGGTCCTATGGTGCCACTAAAAGAGGTTTTGGATCTTTCATCCTTAAAGAATGGTTCATTAGATTCTATTTTAAGCCTTCAAGAAGTACATAAAAAAGATTTAGATGCTTTATTGAAAGACTTATCCCCAAATGAGTCTGCTATAGAACATGCAGATTCGAATAATCCCGTAGGTATTTTTTCTAATGAAAATTTAACGCTAGTTTGGGCTAAAGATTTTACTTTGCAAGAAAAGGGTAGGCATCTTTTTAATTTTGATAGCTTAGGACGTGCTGGTTAAATTACTTCTAAAGCATGGCTTTGAAACACTCTTCCCTTTTCGTGAAGGAACTTATGGAAAGGATAAGCAGGGTAATAGTGTTTATAAACATGATGTTATTGCTGTTGCTTCCCCAGAGTCACAGCCTTGGTCTGTGATCGAAAAATATGAAATAGGCTCTAAGGATACTGCTTCGGATCATCGCTTTGTTGCTGCGACATTGGCTTTGCCGAAGTTTATTCCTTGAACACTATCCTAGAGTAAAATTTCAACTATCTAAAGGCTGGAGTATTTCCCTTAAATACTCTGGAGCTAGATCCGCTTCATTAAACCAAGTGATGGTTCTAGCGTCTTTATCATATTTAACTGTAGCAAAATTCTTTAAGTCTTGAAGTGGCTTAAACATGCCATTGGGCTTAGCATTTAGTATAAAACTTTCTAGATTAACTAGACCCTTGGCACCATCATTAAAGGCTAATTTGACCTTATATTCACCTATATATTTGGCATCAGTCACATTTAATACTTGATTGAAAATTTTTTTGTTGGTTTTCATCTCTTCTATTTCCTTCTTAAATCCACAAGGGTGCTTTTTCTTGTGAAACTCTTAGCCAGTTAAGCATGAGTTTATCTTTATTTAATTTTACCCAAATGCGGACTATTTTGTGAGTTTTAATTGGTAATTTTCCTTCTAAGATTTTCCCTTGAAAATCAATGCTAGCTTCGAATTCATTGTATATAACATGAAAATGAGCTGGATTATGATCATTTACATACATGTAGAATTTAATTCCATTAAGCATACTAATCAAAGGCATAAAATAAATTCTGCTAAGAATTTAGTAGAAGTGCTTCAAATAGAGGGTTTCAACGGATAAATAATCTGTTCTTAGTTCTTCAAGTAACCTCATTTTGGTTTTGACACCACCTCTAGAAGCAGTTTGATATAATTAAGGGCCATAGGGCGTGATACTTTCGATTGTTTTGACACCACCTCTAGAAGCAGTTTGATATAATGACAGCCAAGACCATTAATGACCAGCTCAAGTTTTGACACCACCTCTAGAAGCAGTTTGATATAATCTTTTTCGTCCCATTCATCAAGATAAACGGGTTTTGACACCACCTCTAGAAGCAGTTTGATATAATAAGGATCCAAAATGGTATTAACTAAGTTAGGTTTTGACACCACCTCTAGAAGCAGTTTGATATAATGATGTAGTTATACATCTTACCTACATTACCGTTTTGACACCACCTCTAGAAGCAGTTTGATATAATGAGTTATCTTTAAATGAAAGCTTATATTAAGTTTTGACACCACCTCTAGAAGCAGTTTGATATAATTTTTTTTTAAATTACTTAAAAGGTTACTCTGTTTTGACACCACCTCTAGAAGCAGTTTGATATAATTTTCTAGTATTGTTGTTTCTGTCATTGTTTGTTTTGACACCACCTCTAGAAGCAGTTTGATATAATAGAAGTTAATTAGTTAAAAGCGTGCAGACCGTTTTGACACCACCTCTAGAAGCAGTTTGATATAATCACCGTTAGATATTGCAATCGCCGCAACGAGTTTTGACACCACCTCTAGAAGCAGTTTGATATAATGACTTTACCTTGAACAATTCAGAGAAGTACGTTTTGACACCACCTCTAGAAGCAGTTTGATATAATTTACTTTAATTAGCTTGATTGATGTTTGCTGTTTTGACACCACCTCTAGAAGCAGTTTGATATAATTTTTTTTTAAAATTCTTAAAAGCTTATTCTGTTTTGACACCACCTCTAGAAGCAGTTTGATATAATAGTAGATATGCGTATCTACTGGAAATGGCTGTTTTGACACCACCTCTAGAAGCAGTTTGATATAATTTAGACCCTGTAGCAGCATTATAAGCTTTAGTTTTGACACCACCTCTAGAAGCAGTTTGATATAATTAAATCAGCAGTGCAGGCGGAAGCTTTGCAAGTTTTGACACCACCTCTAGAAGCAGTTTGATATAATAAATTACTTTAGTTCATTTTATTTCTTGAAGTTTTGACACCACCTCTAGAAGCAGTTTGATATAATAAAGAAATGAATCTTAACAGTGGAATGGAGGTTTTGACACCACCTCTAGAAGCAGTTTGATATAATATGATTTAGTTCTAAAAGCTTGTACCATTTGTTTTGACACCACCTCTAGAAGCAGTTTGATATAATTGATCCCCCACCAAAAAGAAGTTGTTCCCGGTTTTGACACCACCTCTAGAAGCAGTTTGATATAATCGGATAAAAGTAAGAGTGCTATAATAAAAAACTGTATCAAACTACTTCTAGAACATTGTCATAACTGATCTCAGATAGTTAAACCCTCTGCAATGCACGGTGGAATTCATCTGAAACTTAAATAAATTACCAAAAAGTTAATTGAGCAGGATTTTTTTGTCCTGCTTTATATTTTCTGTTCCCTAGTGGAGCTGGCTCATAGAGAGCGATATTTATAGAATTTTCCCACTGTTTGTCCGTCATATAAAAAGCTGTGATATTCCCTTTGCTTGGTGCGAGATTTTTCACCCTGTGCATCTCTAATTTATATTTTTCAATGCTGATACAGTTTCTGATATAGATAGACTCCTGCATCATCGTAAAACCCATGTCAAGAAGATCATTGCGAAATCTACTCGCTTTTTTTCTATCTTCATCTTCTACTACTGGTAGATCAAAGGCTACCATCAGCCAACCCATTCTAAATTTACTCCTCATCTTTTAAGTAATAGTGTTTATTTACATCTGGTATCCATAAAGGATTTAACTTTAGGTATTTAAAATATTCATCCTCAAAGCATTTAGCAAACTGCCTTACGTAAATATCTAGAGCATCCATAAGTTTATAATTCTTTTTTTGTTCATCTTCGACTCGCATTTCTCTTAGGCTATTCATGAATCTTTGAATCCAACGCTGCCACAGTATCTCTTCCTTTGTGCTTTTAAGTTCATTCTGTATGAAATGAATAAAGACGAGATCGACAAAAGGTCTGAAGACCTCCATGAGATCATAAATTAAAGGTGTTGCTCTGTATCTAGATTTGTGATGGAATCCTAGATTCGGGCATAAGCCGTAAATTAAGCTAGAACGGTGAATTAGACCTCGAATAATACCGTAACCATAATTAAGAGCTTTATTAATAAAGTGTTCGGCATTTTTCTTTTCACGAATTAATTCAGGATGCCCTAATCCTGTAAAATAATGCTCCCAATACCATCTTGCAGAGTTACTTTCATCAAGTTTTTCTCCTTCAAGTAAATGCCATAGCTTATGTTTTGGGCTTACTCTTTCCAGGGTTTTAAATTGATTAGATATTTTACCTCTTAAAATCTTCTCCCATAATAGATCCTGAAATTCTGTGTTTTTAGAGATCTGGTTATGAAATAACTCACCGCGAATAACCTTATCCTCAGCAGTACTAAGACCGACTAGCTGATAATTTTCATTACAGTGAAGAATAATCCCTTCATTTTCTATAATTCTAGAAATGGTCTCTCCTGTAAATAAAAGTTTAGGAGTGAGGCAGATAACCGCTCTTACGTCTTTTAGAACTATGAATTTATCTTCACTATCTTTCGATGAGCAGATTAATAAACCTCTATCTACAGATAACTTAGAGCCAGCCTTACTTATGGTAACAATATGAAAACTCACACAACCTCACAAAGCAGCTAAATGTGCTGAAAGTCTAATTAGCACACTGCCTTTAATACTCGGCTATGTTTTTTCTTTCTTGAATGAAATTTTAATTATCTAGAGGCTGGAGTATTTCTCTTAAGTACTCTGGAGCTAGATCAGCTTCATTAAACCAGGTGATGGTTCTAGCGTCTTTATCATATTTAACTGTAGCGAAATTCTTTAAGTCTTGAAGCGGCTTAAACATGCCATTTGGCTTAGCGTTTAGTATAAAACTTTCTAGATTAACTAGACCCTTAGCACCATCATTAAAGGCTAATTTGACTTTATATTCACCGAGGTATTCGGCATTCGTGACTAAAGGAATGCTTTCATTTTTTCTATTCTTTTTTAAATGTTTCATAAATTTCTCCGAGGCTATTTAAGGGGCGTTATTTTATTAAGTTTTTCTTCGTTTAAAATTTTCTGCCAGTTTGTTAACAGTTCACTGTGATTTAATTCTACCCATTTTTTAATTAATTTTGTGACTTTTGGAGGAAGAGATTTTTTGATATTTTCACCTTTAAAATTAAATTTAGCTGTTAAACCTGCATGGTAAGCATGAAAGTGTGGTGGACTATGGTCATTAAGGTACATGTAAATTTTAATTCCATTAAATTCACTAATTAAAGGCATAAAATAAATTCTGCTAAGAATTTAATAGATATGCTTTTAATACAGGGTTTTAACGGATGATTAATTAAACTAAAGCTGCTTCTTTCTTGTTTTTTACTGGGTCGATTTTAATGAAGCGTGCTTTGGTGAGCGTACTAACTTTAGGTTTAATCGTTTGACTATTTAAATACATTTGTCCAGAACTATCAATAGAATTCAAAATATAAACCCCAGCAGGATACTCCTTAGCTCCCACTTTAAATGGTGATTCTACTAAAATACTATCGCCAGTCTCAAACATACAGCCATTTTCATAAAGCTCATAGCCCTTCTCTGTTAGCTCTTTTAAAGCTAGTTTAGTATTTTTATGAGCGAAAAGTGCATAGACTCTAGCCTTTCCTTTTTCATCGAAATAAATAATCTGTCCTTTATGACTCTTAGTATGTTTAAATTGACCTTTCGTTAAAGATTTAGTTGGTGAGAAGTCTTTAAACTCCTCTAAGCATAAGCGTTCATTATCACTATAGACCTCTGATTCAGTTTCCTTGTCTATGATCTGAATCTTTTTAATTAAAGTCTTTCTGTAAGGATGTCTATAATCTTTAAGTGTATTGAGCCAGGTCTCTTTAGAGAAATCCATTAACTCTAATTTATTTTTTAAGTCCTTTCGCACATCTAAATCCCAGATTTTTTCTAGTCTTTTATTGACCTCATCCTTCGTGATTTTCTCGCTTAAATATGCGTAAAATTCTTTATGATAAGTCAGGCAGTTAAAATCAACTAAGTCCCCTTTTTTATTTTTTCTCTGTATCTTCTCTAATCTATAGATAGTCTCTTTTGGCAGTAGAGCTGAAATATCTCTTGTTTTATTAAATGGAGAAATTTCTTTAAATCTTTTCTCGAAATTCTCTTTACTCTTCTCTAAAGCCTCACAGCTAAATCGTCTCGTGTCGCTATCATTAATAGAGCTATCTGCTTTCTCTTTTATGCTCTGTGAGCAGCTTATGCAGTAGGCATCTAAGGCGTGGTGAAGTTTATTATCACGGTTTTTCTTTTTCAATTCTGGAGCTAAATTCTTCCACTCTTCTTCACTTAAATTTTGTAAAAGCCTTTCTAGCTTATATTTAGATCTTAATTTCGCTGTAACCGCTCCACTATTTACGAAAATTTTTCTTTCGTTATCCCTAGTCTGCAAGCCCCAGCCGAATAATTTAGCTGTTACGCTTTGAGCTAATCTTGCTACATGGGCAGTTTCAGCAAGTCCCGTGTATCTCTCGAAAAGTTCTAGTGGTTTAGTATTTATTAAAAGCTCTGAAGTACGCTTAGGCAGGGCTTTCATGTTTCTAATACGAGCTTGGAATTTAATCCATTCATCTGTACCTTTGCTTGATATCCATTCATAAGCTGTTCTTTTACCCTTTTCTTGATTAGCGGAGCCGAGGCAGAGAACCTTATTAAATAGTGCATCTGAAGTGATTACATCAGAGTAAGGAAATATATGATCTATCTGATACTCTCTAAATTTTTCTGGAATTAAGGCTTCGCCAGTATAAGGACAGATACGCCCCTGTCTTTCCCAGAGCTTATACTTATCTATGTTCTTTTTATTTACCTCTAAACCATTCTCTAAAAGGTCTTTAGCTGCTTTATCATTTTTCTTTTCATTGTCTTTAATTGCAGTGTTGTAATTTTTAACTACTTTGTTGCCGTCTATGTAACCGCCTTCTCCACGAATAAACTCGAAAATGATTTTATCAGGTGTGCCGTGTTTTTCAGCTAGAGCCTCGACTAGATTGATAAATACCTGTAAACGATTTCTAACTACTGGATTATTAACTGAGCCTATTTTTAAAGCGATTTCCTTATACTTATCATCCTCTAAATCTATCTCATAACGATTATCCTGAATGCTGATCTTTTCCCAAGTCTCACCAAGACGGCTAATTACTCTTTCTATTTCTGATTTAGTTACTCCTAGATGTGGTTTAGTTTCATCTGAATTCTGAACGTGCTTGGAAATGTCTATCTGATTAGGGTCTAAAGTGTTTTCTAAAATCTCATTTATGATTTTAAGTGCTGGACGGCAGAAAGAGCTTCTACCAGAAGTGTTAAATTTAATTTCATCATTAAAATTTGGGTCATGAAAGGTAGCATCTAGTACGGTTTTGATGATTTTATCTCGCTCAGCTTTAGTTAATTTCAGTGATTTTACTTCACTGCTAATTTTTTCTTGAATAAGACTAAAACATTTCCCATAAACTTTTTTAAACTCCTCTCTAGTAAAGCCTCTGCGTTCTCCATAGACGTCAGTGAAACGGAAGTTTTTAAGATGCATTAAAAGCTTAAATTTACTATTCTCGGTATCTTTAGCGTTACAAGTGTTTCTTAGGGGCATTAGGCAGCATTTATCCATCATGCGATTATCGAATCTTGGGGTCTTCTGTGCTAAAACGCCCTGTGCTTCCCATTCAGTACCCCTCTGCCTTTTAAATTCTTTAGGAGCATTTTTCTTTACTGTAACGAAAGCTTCTTTAGCTGGACCGTAGAGAAAATAATCAGTCTCGGTATTTTTTAGATTAGGGATAATTTCTTTAGCATTATCAAATAAAATTCTAAGTTCGGCTGCTACTAGCTCACGGGGTGCTACTCTACCTTTTCTTCTAACTGTTCTTGAAGCTGAAAGTGATTCAGCCTGTGAGATATCTTCTATTCTGAGCTTTATTTTATTTAGATTTAGTGGATACTCGCCACTGATTAAGCCTTGTAGTTTCGCTTCAAAATAGCATGGATAATGCAGTTCTTTAGAACTGAACGTCTCTTGAAGGGCTTTTTCATATTCTTGAACTGCTTCGTAATTTTCTTTAGCATCATCTAGAGCTTCTGCTGCATTTTCAGTATTTTCTATCTCGTGATCTTTATAATCACTATGTTTGTAACCTCTGTGCTGAATAGCTGCATGCAGAGCTTTATATATCTGCCATTCACTAAGTGGCTGCCCTTGAATTAGAGTGGCTAAATCTTGAGCTGGATTACTTGAATAATTCATTAAGGCTACTCTAAGTAAAGCTGAGTTATAAATCGTATTAGAATTTTTAGGCGTGTACTCTGCCTTTAGTCTATCGTCAGCAGCTTTAACTCGAATACTCTTATTCTTATCTATGTCCTCATAAAACTCTATTAATGGTGTTAGTCCAGCTTCTGACCAGATTTTATTTAACCATAACTCTCTTTTTTTATGAGCTTGCCTAGTTCTAAATGCTCTACGGCGTTTAGCTATATCTTGGGTGCTAGCATGTTCAGCAGGGATAAGCATGCTGCCAAGGTCGATAATCTCGCTTCCACGCCTCGCACAGTAGCCTATACTTCCCTTGCCTAAATCAAACCCAAAAACTGTCTCTTCAAAAATCATAATAAGTTTAAATAAATATTAGCAATTTAAACTTTGCTAAAATCTAAATCATGTCTTCTAATTCTACTATATACGACACTATAATCATCGGTGCTGGACCTGCTGGGCTTTCTGCGGGGCTTTACGCTTCTAGAGGGAACCTTAAGACTCTTATCATCGAGAAAGGTATAGTAGGCGGGCAGCTTCAAGTTACTCACGAGATTGAAAACTATCCAGGTATGGATCATATGACAGGTCCACAGATCTCTGATGCTATGGAGGCGCAGACTAAAAGATTTGGCTGTGAGGTTATTACTGGTGATCCAGTTATTTCAGTAGATTTAGAATCTTCGCCTAAAGTGGTTAAGACAGCTAAAGGTGAATTTAGAGCTCATACGCTGATTATCGCTAGTGGCTCAGAACATAAACAGCTAGGCGTACCTGGGGAAAAAGAAAACTGGGGTAAGGGTGTCTCTTACTGTGCTGTCTGTGATGGAGCTTTTTTTAAAGAGAGAGAAGTCGTCGTCGTCGGTGGTGGTTCTTCTGCGGTAGAAGAAGGTAATTTTTTAACGAAGTTCGCGAAAAAGGTTACTTTAATTCACAGGCGTGACGAGCTGCGTGCTGAAAGGATTCTACAGAATCGTTTTAAAGCTAATCCTAAGACTGATATAGTTTGGGACAGTGTCGTAACTAAAATTAATGGTGGTGTTTTAGGCGTAGAATCCGTTACAGTAAAGAATCTTAAAACTAATGAAGAATATGATTTTCCTTGCGAAGGAGTTTTTATTTATGTCGGCTTGATTCCGAATGTAGATTTTTTAGAGTCTAAAATAGAGACAGATGAAGCAGGTAAAATAAAGTCAACGATTAAGATGGAGACCAATTTACCTGGCGTTTTTGTCGCAGGTGATGTTAGAGATACTGTTCTGAAACAAGCAGTAACAGCAGCTTCTGATGGATCTTTAGCCGCTACTATGGCGATAGCTTACGTGGAGTCTCTAGAAGATCAGCACTTAGCCACTGCCTAGACGGTCATTCGTCCTCCTCAGCCTTGAAACTGCACGTTCGGTATCGGTCTCTTGTAATCGTTAAAGAGATTTTTTTTTTCGATTCTTCTGTTTAGGATGATTTCCTTAAGCTCTTTTCCTGCACGCTTGGCTGAATCGTTAATCACTGAAAAATCAAAGTCATTTATATACTTCATTTCATCTCTAGCTTTAGCTAATCTTAGTAAAATCTTCTCTTCTGGTTCTGTCGCTCTTTTTCTTAGTCTTGCCTCTAGCTCATCAATGCTCGGTGGTAAAAGGAATATCATTAATGCTTCTGGGAATTTTTCTTTTACTTGTAAAGCACCCTGGACTTCTATTTCTAAAAAGACATCAATACCATCTTTTAATTTTTCAAAAACAAAATCTTTAGGAGTACCATATTTATTACCGACGAACTCAGCCCACTCTAATAATTTATCAGCTTGGATCAATTCATCAAATTCACGGTTTGTTCTGAAAAAATAATTCTTACCCTCTTCTTCGCCGCTTCTTTTTTCACGGGTAGTTACAGAAACCGAAAATATAAGGTTATCTAAATTTTGGAAAAGCTCTTTTACAACAGTACCTTTACCGACCCCAGAAGGGCCTGTGAAGACTATTAGATTACCCATTGTAGAGTTCATTATAGGCACTCAACTATAGCAATATCACCCTCTTTTTGGATGATTTTAACTGTAGTCCCTTGTCCTATAAATTCCCCTTTTAAGCTCTTCGCTAACAAAACAGCATCAAAATCAAAAAGTTTTATAGTCCCAAGTTCAGTTTCTGTAATCGGTTTGAAAACCATGGCTTCTTTGCCTATGAGATTATTATCAGAGTTTTTATTTTCTGGGATTTTTACAATAAATTTAAGAGCTGGTCTAAGAGTAAAAGCAAGGATAGCGGTTGTCGCTATAAAAATTAATATGAGTACGTAGAAGTTCATAGTACTGAGTTGATCTATGATTCCGATTACTAGGCTTGAAACAGCAAGGCAAATAAAAATAAATAAGCGGGGGGTGAAAGCCTCCGCAAGCATGAGTAAACCAGCTACAATATACCAAATAGAGGTGGAATCCATTATCTAAGGAATTCTAACAAACTTTTGGTAATCACTTCTTAAAAAACATAAAGCAATTGCTACAGCGTCTACTGCATCGTCGGGACGAATCTTTTCTGTAAGCCCCAAATCAGCCATGACAAAGCTTTCTACTTCACTTTTCTCGGCTCTGCCTTTGCCAGTAATTATTTGTTTAACCTGTAATGGCGTATATTCAAAAATTTGCATCTTTGATTCATGAGCTAGTTGTAAAACAACTCCACGAGCTTGTGCTACCGGAATGACAGTTTTCAGGTTTTTAAAAAAGAAAAGCTGTTCTATCGCAAGTATATCTGGAGTGAAATTATTAATAAGCTCTAGAATATCTAGACGAATCTCTGTAAGTCTTTTAGCTTCACTATCGAATTTACTAGTTTCGATAATGCCACACTGTAATAGTTTATATAAATTATTAGAATCATAGGATTCGACAAGTGCAAAGCCAAGCCGAGCCGTTCCAGGATCTATTCCAAGTATTTTCATAAATAAGGGCTTCCTTGTCGTATCTTTTATCAAAGATTTCGCAAAGCCGAATCTCTAATACTATAATTATATGGCAAGACTTTACTTATATTAATGATTCGACCGATAAATATACTTCTATCCCAAATTTTGACCAATTCCCTTTATCGGATGGTGGTATCAATAATAGCTGCTTTTTTATTGAGTTTAAATTTAGCCTGTTTTAATTATCCAGTAATGGCTTGGATCGGTTTAATACCGCTAGTTTTATTAAATAAAAGCTGTCAAAGAATAGAAAAACTATTTTTAGAAAGTTTCATTTTCTTCTTTATTTATAATCTGTTGTCCTTTGCTTGGCTTTTCAGTATTCACCCTTTAAACTGGCTTGGCATAGAGAGTTTTCCTAGCATTATTGTTGCAAGTTTAGCTTGGTTAATCCCCAGTCTTTATCACAGTGTGTTTTTATTGATATTTTCTTTGTCTGTTTGGATTTTTTACAGACTGAAGGATAGAACTAAGCTTGAGGAACTCAGTATCGTTGAGATACTGATATTAGCTTTTACCTGGTCTTTGATTCAATACAAGATACTTGCGAGCACTAGTTTTTTATCGCTTTTTGCGGTGCCTATAAATCAGTTAGCTTATGGTCAATACTTAAGTGTTGATTTAAGTAAACTTGTAAGAGTCACTGGAGCTGTGGGACTTGAGATTATTATCCTTACATTTAACTTACTTGTCGCTAATTTAATTCATGTATATGATTTCAATAACACCAAGATTAGAATGTTTTACCAGACTAGTAAAGGGTTTATAGAGAACTTATCTATAAATAGTCATATTAAGACCATTCTTGGCATTGTTATTTTATTTATTTTTACTGGGGCTTATATTAATTTTATTGCAGATGCTCGAAAGCCTGTTAAAGCCTTGTCTTTTACTTTGGTTCAGGCGAATCTGAATCGTAAAGATACTAGAGTGAATCTTGATAATTTAGATAAGACTTTGGAGCTTCAAGAAAAGCTGTCCTGGATTAAGAAAAAGAGCCATTTATTGATTTGGACTGAAGCTAGCATCCCTACGAATGTTACGAATATGAATCACAGTGCTAAGGTGATGAAACTGATTTCAAGAATACAGAAGCAGTATGAATACTTTATTTTTGGGACTTACTCTAATATAGATGGTGAGCTGTTTAATAGCTTAAAGCTTATAGATATTAAAGAGGAGAAGGTCAGAACTTATAATAAGGCTCAGTTAGTTCCTTTTGGTGAGTACACTCCATTCATTAATCTTTTACCTGAAACTATTAGTAAATTAGCCACTTCGACCATTGGTACAGGGTTCTCTCCTGGTAAAGAGCATCAGAAGCTACTTGAATTTAATGGTGTTAAAGTAGGTAGTTCTATTTGTTTTGAGCTGCTTTTTCCTGAAATTATTCGCAGGCAAACTCGTGATGGAGCGAATTTCCTAGTTAATGTAAATGATCTCTCTTGGTTTCAGAATGATAATATGAAAAAGCTTTTTCTAGCAGTAGCTGTTATTAGAGCTGCTGAAAACTCTAAAGACTTAATTCTTGTCGGTAATACTGGTTATTCAGCTTTGATTAAACGAGATGGTCAGATTCATGATTTAACTAAAATGAATCATGCTCAAGCCGTACACTCTGCTGTGGGATTGGATTACAGTAAGAGTTTTTACAGTGAATTTGGTTGGTAGTATGCTAAAAAATAAAGCCCTTAAGGTTACATTTCGGTAATTTTAAAGGCTTTATTTTTCTCTATTTTGTAACTTTTTAGGGCTTCACCGTGAAAAACTATACAGCTGTAAGCTGGCTCATATTTTTAATAATCGCATCACCAAACTCTGAACACTTCAGCAGAGTAGCACCATCCATAAGTCTTTCAAAATCATAAGTTACAGTTTTATCTGCGATAGCTTTCTCTAAGCCTTTTTCAATAAGCTTAGCTGCTTCATTCCAACCCATAAACTCAAACATCATTACGCCAGAAAGGATTACAGATCCTGGATTTACTTTATCTAAATCAGCATATTTAGGGGCAGTACCATGAGTCGCTTCGAATACGGCTTGATTTTCTCCAATATTCGCTCCTGGAGCTATACCTAGACCACCTACTTGAGCAGCAGCGGCGTCAGATAAGTAATCACCATTTAAGTTCATCGTTGCAATAACTTGATATTCGTCTGGTCTTAAAAGTAGCTGTTGGAAAGTGCTATCTGCGATACGATTTCCTAGAACTATCTTGTCACCAGCATTTGCGCCATCCCAAATTTCTTCTTCAGTAATAACTTCATTCGCAAATTCTCTTTTCACCAGCTCATAACCCCAGTCTCTGAAAGCACCTTCAGTATATTTCATAATATTACCTTTATGAACTAAATGAACTTTCTTAAGTCCTTTCTGAATAGCGTATTCTACTGCTGCACGAATCAGCCTCTCTGAACCAGATTTAGAGATAGGTTTTACACCTATGCCTGAAAAATCCTTAATCTGTTTTTTAGGATTAAACGAATTAATCAGCTCTATAACCTTTAAAGCCTCTGGGGAATTAGCTTCATAATCGAAACCAGAATATACATCCTCTGTGTTCTCTCTAAATAGAGTGATGTCTAATTTTTCAGGATTCTTCATCGGTGAAGGCACGCCTTTATACCAGCGAACTGGTCTAACACACGCATATAGATCAAAAATCTGCCTAAGAGCGACGTTCAAGCTTCTGATTCCACCACCAACTGGCGTGGTTAAAGGTCCTTTAATCGCCAGTGAATATTCTTTAATATCATCAATGGTCTGTTGTGGTAACCACTCACCAGTCTGGTTAAAAGCTTTTTCACCAGCAAGAATCTCTTTCCATTCGATTTTCTTTTTACCTTTATATGCGATTTCTACTGCCGCATCTAAAACTCTCTGAGATGCTTTCCAGATATCTGGTCCAGTTCCATCACCTTCTATAAATAGAACTGTAGGATTATCTCCCACCTGTGCTTTTGCGTTTTTAATAATTACTTTTTCAGCCATAACCTTTATCTTATATACAATTTAAGGGTAAGTCAAACTATTGTATTTGGGGGATTTGGCTCGGCTTGATTTATTTTTCTAAATCATAACCAACGTTTCTCAGTGCTGTCTTTAAAAAATCTAATACTCGGCTATCAGTAAGTTCGGGTTGATATTTATTAATAATATTCTCCAATACTTTCCTTTTTTCTAAATCTGCTGGGTAAACCTCTTCTTGAGGTAAGCGGCGGCGAGTTAAGCCTCTATTCTTTAAAAATTCCTCATTGAAAATTAGTGTTAATTCAGCTGAAAGATTTTCTTCTGAGAGGTTTTTTTCTATATGGATAGCTGCTTTTACTAAAAAATCACAGAGTTTTTCATCCACGTAAAATCTACTCGTTAAAAAGCTTAATAGCTCTTTTGCTTTGTTGATATCTTCTCCTTTTATAAGATCGAAATAATTATTCAATTCAGATAAAAGTACGTTGGAGACTTGCTGCTCATAAAAAGAAGAAATTTCATATGGTGAGAAGAAACCTAAAAGATTATGATAGGAATATCTATTATTAATATTCTGTATATTCTGTGATAAATAAAAGTCGAGTACCTTAATATAGTGCTTTACAGACTCTTCTTCTGATTTGTTCTTGTTTTCATAGCTTTGAAACACTGCTCTTGCTTTTGGATTTTGTTTAATGATTTTTATTGTCAAGCTGAGCAATTCTTCAAACCCATAATAATTTTCAATGAAGTTTAATAATGACCAAGAATCTTCATCAAATGGGTTAATGCGACTCATGAAAAACTTCTCAATAAAGAGCTTTAGCTTATTTTTAAATTTTTTATTTAAATTTTTATCTTTAAATAAAAAGCTAAGTATGTGTTGTTTTAAATCAGAATAAGAGGGGTCTTTTTCTGCGAGTTTCCAAATTTTTTCAATTAACTTTCTAGTTTTAGGAAATGATAAGTCAAAATATTTATAGATAGAAAAAGACATTCTGGTGAGTGCCGTTCTATTCTTCTTAGAGAGCATGATTTGAAAATAGTTTAAATCCTCTTTCTTGAATATTTCTGAGCCTCTTCCGTGCAGGAGCATCCAAGATAGATATCCATGTGATTGAATATCATCTGGATTCCAAAGTTTTTCTATTAGTGAATAGAAAAAGTCCTCATCACTAAAAAACGGAACCAGAATATCTATGAATCGATATTTATGAGAATTATAATTCGCATAAATGTAATCATAGATTTCTTTAGCTTGATCTGTATATCTATTCTGTAGGTAATTTGTAATTCTTTCTATGACACCATTTGATAAGTATGATTCTTTTGTTTCACAATATTCGATGGCTTGAATCAAAGTATCAATAAATTTATAAATATCTGGAAAAGAGTCAATTAGTTCCTTAATTTGATTATCTAAGTCACTATCAAGAATAAGATATTCATTTGAGCAGAATAGAGCTAATTTTTCTTGATTATCCTTGGTGTCTTTAGCTAGAGAAACGAGTTTAGATTTTTTATCGAAAAATTCTTTTTTGATTTCATCATCTTTGTAAAGTCTAAATGTATTTAAAATGGCAGCTTTTAATTCAATACTTGGAAACTCTCTTAATTCATTTAGGAAAAAGTCAAAAAGCTGATTAAGCTCGCTAACCCTGTCAAGAGGGCTATTTTCTTTGCGAGAGTGAGTTTTAATAAACCAAAATTCATGCAGTAAAAATTTATAAATCACTATTTTTTTCTTTTCATCAATAGCAATTTTCCTTAAAAGCGTCTGCGTACCTGTTGTAGCACGTGTTCTAATTTCTGTTAAATCCCTACTTGGATAAACCCAGAGATGGTTATACCAATAGGCTCTATCAGAGTCATAGTAAGAGTAAGGCTTGCACTCCAGACCTAATAATACTTGTAAGCCTGAGTAAATAAAGCTAAAGTCATTATCCTGATCCTTAGAGCTATCTAGCTCTTTTAATTTTTTTTCTAATTTATCTAAAAAGTACTTTTGCCTTAATAAAGGCTTTTCTCTATAATAGCCATATTCATTAAAATCATAATGTAAATATCTAAAAGCCTCTTCCATAAAGCTTAGATTGTTGTTAAATAGTTTGAAATATTTCATTAACAGTTCATAACTATTGTCTAGTGAGATTCGATCACAAGCATTTAGTATAATGATCTGGAACTGTTCTTTAATGGTTTCTTGCAGATCTTTAAGGGAATTAAAATCATTCTTTATAGTATTGAGGAAAAATTCATTATTAGAAAATTGTTCAAAATAAAGCTGCTTTAAGGTATCTAAAACAAATACTGGATCTCTATAAGCAATTGAGCTTAAAATCTTTAGTTTTGATTCAAGAGTGTATTTGAAAGTCATCCAGCAGAGAAGAAGATAAGGGATTTAGAGGGAAGCTTAAAGAAACAGGAGGAGCTGTATATTCGTCAAATAGGCGAGCTTGCAGTAGAAGCAA
>JAGWWP010000067.1 GCA_018970325.1 Cyanobacteria bacterium REEB446
TTGGCATTTTTAACATCATCTGTTTCGTTACCATTAAGGATGTCTGAATAAGTTTGAGCGATCTTAATGTTTCCTTCGGTTTTCAAGAGATCAAGGAAAACGTCTTCTTGAGTATCGCTTAGTTTATCCGTTGCATTATTTGCAGCAAGTGTCGTAATCAAAGCTATCTTGGCATTTTTAACAGCATCGGTTTCGTTACCGTTAAGGATGTCTGAATAAATTTGAGCGATCTTGACATTCCCTTCAGTTGCCAAGAGATCAAGGAAAACGTCTTCTTGAGTATCGCTTAGTTTATCCGTTGCATTATTGGCAGCAAGAGCTTCTAGAGCAGCGAGTTTCACTGCTTTATTTAAGTCATTTCCCGTGACTAAAGAGAGATAGGTTTTGGCTATATCAGCATTAGTTTCATTGGTTAAATAACCAAGGAATTTATTTTCTTGTATTGAATCTGTAAGGGCTCCCTCCCTAATATATTCATCTAGTAGGTCAAGGCTCTCTTGTGAAGCATTGTTTCCAGCTAGTTGTATGTAGGTCGCCAGCTCATTGGTATTTGCACCAATAGCCATATATTCAATTAGCTTTTTAAGTTTAGCTGAATCGCCGATACCTGCATCAATATCTACACCTTCAATTAGCGATTTGGTGATTGAAGTGAATTGTTCTAGATTGATTCTATTTTCTTTTTTTAGTTCTACTGCTAACTGAACCATTGTTTCTACTTCACTGTCTAAAGCTTCAGTAATTTTGAAGCCTGGTGCAAAGCTGGCTACCACTGCAGCACTATCATCTTTACTTAAACCAAGAGATAAGAGGACCATTTCATTACTAGCTTTATCTGCTTTTGCTTTTAATTCAGTATTAATCGTAGCGGGAGTATTTTTAAAAAGTTTATCTCGAAGATTAAACTCAACAGCTTCATTCAATTCATCTAACTGATTTGCTAATGCAATAAACCTTTGCTTTTCAGCTACTGAAGCGAAAGATGAATCTGCTGTATTGGTAGCCATATAATTATTGATCTCACTTTGGTCAGCATAGTAATTTTCTAATAGAGAGTATATAGCTTTATTATTATTAATATTACTAGTACGAGTATTTTTAGCTAAACCACTGTACATTCCTAGCTTACTTAAGTTAAGTGAATCTTGAGTCATAAGAGCATCAAAAGCACTTTCATTGCGCCTGTCTCCGATTACCATTCTTAAGGCATCATAATCAGCAGAATCAATATTGCCGTCCCTATTGAAATCTAGCGCTACATCATCAGTGCCATTGATAATGGTTGTTTGTAAACTGTTGACTACGTTCCCTATGTTTGCTTGTGTTATAGAACCATCTGCCTGAATATTACCTAATGCCGCGACAGCTCTATCAATTGATGTATCACCGCGAATAATACCATTGACCAAGTCATAATTATTGAACCACTGCTCTTCTAAAGCCCTGTATTGATCAGTCTCTTTAGCACCTTTTCCTAAAGCTTTATTTTGAAGTAAATAAGCTTCCATCTGATCGCCTATGTCCATTAAAGCTCCGAATTTATTTTCAATTAATTTGGCTTCTGGCTCAGAAATCGTTTTTATATTGTTGTAAAGACCTGCTCTAAGACCCCACATAGCATTATATTGTTGCAGGGATTGATTTACTAAATTAGCATCATATTTTATATCTGTTGCACCGAAACTCTTAACATTATCAGCAAAGTATTTAAGTTCTACCTTGTCAGCACCGCTGACATTGTCTTTTACTCCATCTAGGTCAATATTTATACCAGTATGGTAATTACCATAATCAGCATATGATATCTGTAAAGCCTCACCAATCATATCCATGAGGCGCATATCTTGCTGAGTTCCACCTCTCTGTCCAACTAGAAATACATTGCTTTCATCACGAATGACTTCAAAATAAGATAATGATCTGTCATTCCACCAACCAGAACCTTTAGTGCCACTACCTTCTTCAAGTATATCCACCATATACTGGGTTCTACTATTAGTCATATCCTGAATTTGTTTTAAAAAGCCACTGACATTAGTACCGTTCTTAAATGACCAAGCTAGTGAGTTATCTTGTGAAATATCACCAGCAGATTCGCTTTGAGCCCAATTGGCGTATTGATAATCTCTCCAGTCACTTCTTTGTTGGATAGTGTTACCAGCGTTGTCATAAAAAGCATCTAAAGCTTCAAATTTTTCTTCAGTCGTATGAACATATCTACCATTACTAGCAAGGAAGGTTGATAGAACTGCCCTATCTTGAGTACTGTAATCTCCAGTAAAGAAGCTTTCTGTACCAATAGTGGTAAAAGCACTTGGATTAGTAGTTTTATCTACTTTAGTAGCAGCAATGATGTTCATCATATCGTTGAATGCAGCACGGCCTTGAGATTTATTAAAGGAACTGAATTTAGCAAGTGATTCCTCAAAGCTCATCTGACCATCATTGTTGGTGTCAATTTGATCGATTAAAGTTTCTACCTTTGTAATCTGAGTGCTGCTTACTCCATTAGTGGCTAAAGCTGCTTTAATTACATCAAGATTTATTCCATCAACCTTATTGCCATTTGCAGCGGCGTCAACTAGTAATGTCGCAATCTCAGTAGTGCTAATAGCTCCATCACGATTAACGTTTGTTAATGCTAAAGCTTTTTGTTTAATAGAAGTTACACTATCCATTGCTAATGCATATTTTGAATTATCACCCTGATAGAGCGCTTTAATTCCCGCAATGCTGCTTTGATTGATAATATCGGCCTGCATATCTTTGATGATGTTAGTATCTAGAGGTTTGTAGCCGTCACTTTTCCATTGATTTACAACAGCGATATCTAAAGCATTAGTAGATGTTTGCATAGTATGAACGGATTCTACGTATAGTCTAGTTCTTCTTGAGGCTTCTGCTTGAGCACTTAAGAGATTTGCTTGAGGAGAGCCAATGCCGTTTGCCTTAACAGCGTTTGCGAGTTTTTCATTAAACTCTATTTCATAATCATAGGTTTTTTCATATACTTCTATATCATCAGCTTTCATGCCCCCAGAGAGCATTTTCAGCATGTCTTTAGCTTTATTTAATTTCATGGCTGCCACATTCACTTCAGAGAAAGCATCACCGATCATTCCATTCTCAAGAAGATTTCCATGAGTATGTCTCATTCCTGAATTTTGAACTTCAGATTCATAATTAGTTACGAGTTCATCATAACTATTAAGAACATCTAAGAAAATCGTCTTTTCTGCTGCACCGAGTGTAGAGAAAGTAGCATTAATGTTTAAGCCATTAATAAAACTCTGTTCCTTATTATAGATTGCGATGGAAAGTTGATTTTGATTATATTCTAAGTTTAATTTTTCTAGGTCGGCTTTTACTTCAGGAGAGTATTCACCAAGATATTTAAGCATCTCGCTACTAGGATTATAATTGAGATTATTTATCATATCTCTGACACCGTCACCAGCTGGAATGCCAAAAATATTGATCATGAAATCATTAAGCTGTTCATTGGTTTCTATTAAATTAGCTTTAGAAGTGCTGAGAAAAGTGTTTTGAAATTGAGATAGTTCAGAAATATTAGTGTAATTTAGGTCTTCTGCCGTAATGTGGTTGTACCCTTTAATCGGGTCTACGCCCTTAATGATTTCGTTACCTGTAATTGGAGTCACTTCACCAGCTACTGTATAGGAGTAATTTTGATCTCCGAGAATATTCTCCTTATACTTATCATTAATATTTTGAAGAAGATTTTGGTAATAATTTAAATCGCGAATTTCCATGTAAGCACACTCCTGATAATCTATACTATTAATCAAAAAGGTTAAGATATCGTTAATATAAAGTTTGGTATTGATCTTCATCTTATATGCCACGTTATGGACATCATATTCACTCTTAAGGGCAAAAGTTAGTGCTTATAGTATTGAAGACGCTTTACTTTCATATCAAAGAAGGTTTAATTCGCGCTTTACATATTGTAAGCCTTCTTCTCTTGAGAGACTGCTGCATATTTGTTATTAACAATGGTAATCATTTCGCCTGCAATAGAAAAAACTCAAACTAAAAAGAATCTCTTTACTTTGTTTAAAGCAGAGGGGCTTTTAGATTTTTTGAAAAAGATAGAGGTTAGGTTTCCAGCCTATACAGCATATGCTTATAGCGAAGAGGAAGCTGAGCAGCTTCGCAAGGACGCTAAAATAGCTGAATATTATGATCGAGTTTTATCAACTTGTTCCGCGGCTTCTTGTGGAGAGATAGCGAAAAGTATTTGGGGCGAGAATAAAGATCAATTAGGAAATATCAGTTTACCTCCCGAGATAGAAAGCAGTATCGCTACTGCGATGGAAGCTGATAATAAATTAACAGAACATGATCTTAATGGTGCTTTGAAAGATACTATGGGACTTAGCTCTGCTTATCAAAATAAATTAAGGCAGATAAAAGCTTCTCAGAAGCAGGTTTTAGATAATCCAGCCCAGTTTTATGGAAAAGAAGTAAAAGAAATTTTAGTCGCAGATGGATTTAATCCTGATTTATTTAATACACCAAGTGAGCTTGCTAACTTAGATCTAGGGCAGCTTAGCTCACTGAATGGTAAGCTAGATGAATTAAAAAAGGCTAAGAATAAAGATTTTAAATAAAAATCATTTTTATTTTACTATCCAAATCTGGATGATGATTACAGAAGTCTATAGCTTGAGCTTTTTGGTAAAAATCTAAAGCTGTTTTAGAGTCCCCAGCTAAGTAATAATAATCACCTTGGAAAACCAAACTAGTCACAGATTTATTGTCTAAAGCTAGAAGCTTGTCTAGAAGTGTTTTATACACATCAAGTAAAACTGCTTCGTCGATATTCTTTAAAAGATCAGTAATCTTTTTAAATAAATTTACTTTATTAGAAAAGACCAAATCCTTATTAAAAGAGGTTTTTAGAGGTTCGAAAGCATTTTCACTTTTATAAAAAAGAATTCTGAAGAGGTTCTGGTCTTTCTGCTTTAGAACTTTCATTTCCAGTGAGCTCGCGAAGTCTATGACTAGATTCTCACTGATTAAATTAGCTAAAGCGTTTGTATAGAAGCTGTAAAACTTAAAGGCATTAGGCCCCCATGAAGGAATATCAGCTAAATAGAACATCCCGAATTCACTAAGCTTAGAGTGGATTTTATCCATCGCCTCTAAAGCCTTATAGCTAAAGCGTCCAGCCATAGCAGGTGCTAAAGTATTTAGGTGTTTTTTGAAAATTTCGAAATATTTTTTCTCAATATCGCTCACTGATTCGATATCATAATTAACCCATCTCTCTTCGATCTTAAGTGATGAGAAGAAATTTAAATTGCTGACTAAGTCTACTTCCTTTGGCAGTTCTGGACCAGTAATTTTAACCTGTAATTTCTCAAAGCTGCCATCAGTAGCTAATCTTACTGGTATCATCGGCAGTGCATTTAAAACATAATTAGAGACGACTAAATCTAAGTCATTCAGATTAATATGCTCTCCAGTAACGGTTTTAGCAGAATCTAGGTCTAAAAGATTTAAATTAACTAACTGATAATGTTTTCCTTCTATAAATCCTTCAAAGACACCTCTTTCCTTCATCTGGATTAAGAATAGATCAGATATATCACTTACTAAAAACTCTAATCTATCTAAGTAATTCAATTCAGCAGCCGCTAAAAGAAAGTGCCTAGCGAATAAGCCAGAGCCTGAGCCGAATTCAAGGACGCGCAGTTTTTTATTAGCAGGGATACGGCTTATATTGGCTGCAAGAAATTTAGCTAAAATATGAGCGTGAACATAGGCACTAGTAACGACGTTCGGCAGGACTATGGTATCTGCTTGATTTAGAAATGAGTCGCAGGCTCTTTCTGAGTAATATTTAGTGGATAAGTCATATAGTGATGACTTATCATAATCAGTCCAGTCTTCTATTAAATAGCTATTTTCAGCGGCTTTGCTCATAAGAGGATTGTATTATCATAGTGGGTTTCTGGGAAGCTAATTATTATCTTGAAAATAATATTGACAAGTGTTATCTTAGTTGATATATGGCGCAGTCTATTAATGCTTCAGCACACTCACAGCAAAATTCTTAGCCTATTACAATGCGTACCAAGGTTATAGACTCTTTAAGGCACTGTTGCTTAATTAAAATCACACAAAGGAGCCAAGAAGAAATGATGAAAAAGGCTTCAAGTATTGAGTTTGCAGCTGATTAGATTTAATAATTTATTGATAAGTGAGTAAAAGAGAG
>JAGWWP010000027.1 GCA_018970325.1 Cyanobacteria bacterium REEB446
GATCCTCTCGCAAAGACTCTATCACTACTTTCGCTTTGAACTCTGAACTATATGGCTTGCCTCGGGGCATGGTACTCTCTCCTCTCTTACCTTACCCTTCTCTTTTATCACTTTCTTGGCCCTATTTCTTCAGGCCACTTTAGTAGCTAAAGAAAAAATAGCAAGTGAACTTTATAAAGAGCTTTTAGCTTTAAAAGGTGCTAATGGTAAAAGCTATGATATTAATAGTCAAGAATTTTTACAGAACTTTAACGCTCTTGTCAGTCAAGTTAAAGACGACCCAGCTTTAGTAAACGAACTTAGGAAAAGCTTAGTTACTGATTTTGGTAAACTCAGTGACGAACAAAGAAAACTAGTTCCTAATGCTAGACAAGAGTGGTATGAAATGAGCTATGAGAGCTCCTTAGATAAATTAAAAGAACAGGGTTCTACCATCTCTTCAGAGCTTGAAAAATTGTCTAAATTAGATCCTGCAAAACCAGATGATAAGCAAAAGATAAAAACTTTTACAGATAAAATTAAGGCTGACTTTGGTGACATAGCTAAATTCAACGAATTACTTAATGACGCTAATATAAAATATCAGATCAATGGCAGTGAAGAAAAAGGCTATTCGATTAAATCCACAGACCCTAACAAAACTTCAGCTATAGATCCTAAATCTACTAAAGCTATACAGATGGACACTCTAAATACTTGGGAAAAGAATGCAGAATTTATTAAGGGCTTAGATACCAATGAATTTCAAACAACAGCTGGAAAAGAAAAAGCTAAAGAAAAAATCAAAGAACTAGCTAAATACGATAACTCTAAGACTTACACCGAAAAAGAATTAAAAGATAATTTAGATTTCTTGACTAAGGCTTATAAATATAACCTTGATACAGGTGAATTCAGCATGGCGGAATTAGATCGAGCACGCATGAATTTAATTGATAAAGTTCATGAAGCAGAGAAACCTGCGATAGAGAAATATCGTAATAAGTATAAGGAGAAAACAGATAAGTCTCACTACGAAAGCGAATTCTCCGATAAAATCTCGAAATTAAATACCATAGCCTTTCTACAAAGTAAAAGTCTGCGTGATAAAGAAATCGTCCCAAGGCTAGAAAACGCTGCTAAAGCTAATGGTTACAGTGATATTAAATCTGCGACTGGCGGCGAAGATTCTGCTTTGTCAGAATTGATAAATAAATCACGTAACTGGAAACCTAAAGAACCCGAAGCCCCAGAAAAAATTTCCACTGTTAAACTAAATCAACTAAATTCAGTGAGTTACAATCGAGATGAGAACACTATCTCCTTTTCAGCTAAAGATAGCTCAAGTGCAGCGAATATTAAACTTGGTAATTTCATTGAAGGTCTTCTGAGTAATGAGATTAAGCTAAAAGACTCTAAAGGTAACATCATAAAGATAGAAGATGCTAAAGATAAAGTCACACTCAAAAAAGATGATGAAAGTAAAGAGATTAAAGTTGAAATTAATAATGGCAGTGGACAGAAAATAGTTTTTGGTATTCCTTTAGACGAGCTTACAGATGAAATTGTAAAAAATTACACTGGTTATGAAACAGTAGATGCATTACTTGCACAGTTAAATAAAGACAAGAAATAAGAGATCACACGTGACTTTAAAAACAGCCCATTAAAGAGACCGCTACACAGCTCCGTTCAGCAATAATCCATTAAAAGTAGTGTTGCGGAACTCCAATTTGTGCGTTTTCGTTGTTCTCTAAGTTCGGCACAGTGCCTTAAAACAAATAAAACAGGAGTTTTTCATATTAAACTGAAAACTGCATATTTTGTTAGACCAAGTCTTTACCCAAACCTTAGTATTACTAAGAAATTGGAAAAAAGCCCTCGTCCTATTAGTACTACTTAGCTGAATGGATCACTCCACTTACACTGGTAGCCTATCAACCTTGTGTTCTTCAAGGGGACTTAATCTAAAAGATGAGATATCTAATCTTGAGGTGGGCTTCGTACTTAGATGCTTTCAGCACTTATCCTCTCCAAACATAGCTACCCTGCGTTTGCCACGGGCGTGACAACAGGTACACCAGAGGTTTGTCCTTTCCGGTCCTCTCGTACTAGGAAAGACTCCTCTCAAATATCTTACGGACATGCCGGATATGGACCGAACTGTCTCACGACGTTCTGAACCCAGCTCGCGTGCCGCTTTAATGGGCGAACAGCCCAACCCTTGGAACGTACTACCGCTCCAGGATGCGACGAGCCGACATCGAGGTGCCAAACCTCCCCGTCGATATGAACTCTTGGGGGAGATCAGCCTGTTATCCCTATGGTAACTTTTATCCGATGAGCGATGGCCCTTCCATGTGGAACCACCGGATCACTAAAACCTAGTTTCCTACCTGCTTGACTTGTCAGTCTCGCAGTCAAGCTCCCTTTTGCTTTTGCACTCAATGGTTGATTTCCGACCAACCTGAGGGAACCTTTGTACACCTCCGTTACATTTTAGGAGGTGACCGCCCCAGTCAAACTGCCCGACATGCAATGTCCGATAACCAGATAATGGTTACCGTTAGAACGAAGAACTGAAAAGATTGGTATTTCACTGACGAATCATAGGTGACCACGATCACCTAATCAAATTCTCCCAACTATGCTACGCATCTCAATCCCGCGTTCACTACAAGCCTACAGTAAAGCTCAATAGGGTCTTTCTGTCCTGGCATGCCTAGGCCGTATCTTCACAGCCAATCCAATTTCGCCGAGTCCCTCTTTGAGACAGTGCCCAAATCATTACGCCTTTCGTGCGGGTCAGAACTTACCTGACAAGGAATTTCGCTACCTTAGGACCGTTATAGTTACGGCCGCCGTTCACTGGGGCTTCAGTTCAAAGCTTCGCCGAAGCTAACCTCTCCCTTTAACCTTCCAGCACCGGGCAGGCGTCACCCTGTATACTTCTTCTTACGAATTTGCACAGAGCTGTGTTTTTGGTAAACAGTTGCT
Organism: Cyanobacteria bacterium REEB446; assembly: GCA_018970325.1. Classification (GTDB taxonomy): domain Bacteria; phylum Cyanobacteriota; class Vampirovibrionia; order LMEP-6097; family LMEP-6097; genus LMEP-6097. Next base: position 2,977 of record JAGWWP010000027.1, read on the forward strand.
TGGGCCTAGTTTGTGACACCACTTCGTGCTCCAGCCGCGGGGCTATCACACTACTGTGGCCTTCCTTCTCCCGAAGTTACGGAAGTAAATTGCCGAGTTCCTTAAAGAGGGTTATCTCGCGCACCTTAGCATTCTCTGCCATCCTACCTGTGTCGGTTTCGGGTACTGGTAGTCAATAATCTCTCAACGCCGGTTTTCTAGTCAGCGTGGCATCTATCACTTTGGAACCGTAGTTCCTTACCATCACACCTCACATAAAAGAATGCGGATTTACCTACATTCTCAAGCTACGTGTTTGGAGGGGAATCCAATAACCCCCGCAATATAGCCTACTGCGTCACGACTTTGATAATAACGATTATTAACTAGTGCAGGAATATCAACCTGCTCTCCATCGACTACGCCTTTCGGCCTCGCCTTAGGTCCAGACTAACCCCACGTAGACGAACTTGACGTGGGAACCCTTAGGATTTCGGTGGAGGAGATTCTCACTCCTCTTTTCGCTACTTATGCCGACATTCTCACTTTTGATACCTCCATATGTCCTTACGGTCATACTTCAACGGCTTACAAAACGCTCCCTTACCGCTACAAATAAATGCAACCCGTGTCTTCGGTGTACAGCTTAGCCCCTTAGATTTTCGGCGCAAAACCGCTTGACCAGTGAGCTATTACGCACTCTTTCAAGGGATGGCTGCTTCTAAGCCAACCTCCTGGTTGTCTTAGCAGTTTCACATCCTTTATCACTTAGCTGTAACTTGGGGACCTTAGACGACGATCTGGGCTGTTTCCCTCTTGACCACGGAACTTATCTCTCGTAGTCTCACTGCCTGGTAAAATATTATCGGTATTCGGAGTTTAACTCGTTTTGGTACCAGTTATCCCAGCCCGCAACGAAATAGTGCTCTACCCCCGATAAACTATAACCAGACGCTGTGCCTCAACGCATTTCAGGGAGAACCAGCTAGCTCTTCGTTCGATTGGAATTTCTCCCCTAACCACAAGTCATCCGCTAATTTTTCAACATTAGTCGGTTCGGTCCTCCACGCAATGTTACTTACGCTTCAACCTGCCCATGGTTAGATCACGAAGGTTCGGGTCTAGATCATGTGATTAAACGCCCTATTAAGACTCGATTTCTCTATGGCTCCAGCTACTACGCTTTAACCAACCACATAAACTAACTCGCCGGCTCATTCTTCAACAGGCATATCATGACACTTCTAATAGTGCTCTGATCGCTTGTATGCATACGGTTTCATGTTCTATTTCACTCCCCGCCAGGGGTTCTTTTCACCTTTCCATCACTGTACTTGTTCACTATCGGTCACCAACAGTATTTAGCCTTGCCAAGATGGTCCTGGCAGATTCACACCGGGTTTCACGTGTCCGGCACTACTCAGGTGCTACTAGAGTCAAAAAACATTTCGCTTACCGGGCTTTCACCGTCTTTGGCCGAGCTTTCCAACTCTGTTCAACTATATTTTTTGATCCCACATTGTAGTCCTACAACCCCACTAAAAGTGGTTTGGGCTAATCCCCGTTCGCTCGCCGCTACTAGGGGAATCACTGATTTGTTTTCTTTTCCTCGAGTTACTAAGATGTTTCAATTCACTCGCTTACCTCTATCCATCCTATGTGTTCAGATGGAAGTAATGAGATATTACTCTCACTGGGTTTCCCCATTCGGGAATCTACGGTTCATAGGTTCTTGTCACCTCCCCGTAGCATTTCGCAGACTTGCACGCCCTTCATCGGCTGTTGGTACCAAGGTATCCACCATACGCACTTAATAGCTTTCCTACTTTCTTTCTCAGGAATACTAAAGATGCTCTAAAATAACTTAATTAAATTGAGCTATGGATATAGACCTAGTCTATCTAAAATATGCAGTTTTCAGTTTACTATCTCGTGCGATTTGCATCACCCGAGAACTAATATAATAGCAAGGTGATCTTGATTTTGCTGCACTAGAAAATAAAAATATCTTAAAACTCTTGGGATGAGGAAATCTTCATTACTGTTTACAAAAAATAAAACTAACTAAAATAAATTTAAAGAAGTGAAATTCAAGAATATTCTTATTCAAGTAGAGACATTAACTCTAAAACACACTAATCAACTGGATCATAACCAAATTTACCGAATGGGTGACATCTAAATATACGCCCAAGCCCTTTATATAAGCCTTTCAGAAGACCATGCTTCTCTAATGCTTGAATCATATATTCAGAGCAAGTCGGATGAAAACGGCAACTAGAAGTTTTATAAGGTCTGTATCTTTGATACAAGCGAACTATCCGAACCATAAGACCAACTAAAGCTAACGGTTTTAATAATTTCACGAGCATGTTCAATACAGCTTTAATAATTATTCATCATCCTAATTTCAAAGAAGTTTTACTATAAGTAAAATCAAATTCCTGAGCCATTTCTGGCAAGCCCTCTTCAAAGCCCTTTAGATATTCTAATACACGATCTCTGCCGAAGCGTAACTCAGGTGGCAAATTACCTGAAGCTTTCAATAGATTCTGTATATCAGCGATTATCTGTTTATCCATACCTTTAGCTAAATCACTTAAATGGTCTGCCAGTAATTCTTTCTTCGTATTAGGAGAGGATTGTACAGTATATACAGCGCCACCATAGTCAACAGCCCTATGAAGATTTATCCTAGAATTAGAGAAAACAACTAAATCCCCTAAGCTAGGTGGAGCCGATACATAGGAACTAGGTTCCTGAAATAATGCATTAGGATGATTATGCGTGAAAGCAGAAAAAGAATTTTCCATAATCTCTGGATAAAAACTTTGTCTAATCAAATACGAGTCAGATGCTTGGATTCGATCCTTCTGCCCACATCCAACCAGAAAAACTCTTTCATTCATTACGACTACACCAAATTCTGTATCAGCCTTCTGAATTATTGGATCGACTTCTTTAAGAATATCTAGGACTTTTTCTCTAGTATCAGGACCAAGGGGTTGAAATCGACAATATTTTCTTTCAAGAGCATGCAAAGCAAGTAAAATACCTCTATCTTTCTTCGAAAGTAAATGATACGGGGCATCTATATTTACCTCCCTCTTTAACTTCTGCAGTTGAAGCAATCCTTGAAAGTGCCTAGGATCAGCTTCAGGAGAGATAATCCGAGGAGAATCTAATGTCGATTCCGAATCGCACAACAAAGACTTAGCCTTGTGCGTGATTCCCTTAATGGGTTCCGTAAGATTATAAAAAAGTATTCTTGCAGAATTTATCATACTAATAAAAAGAAAAGGTTAATTCTCTATTTGAGAAAAAAGAGACCACTACATGTTATGCAGCGGTCTCTTTTTTTATAAAAGGTATCAGATCATATTTTCTTGATAAAAAAAAACATAATGGCTATGCTTTAATATACTGAAATCATGAATATTAGCCACAAAATTCCGACTAAACATAAAGTAGACTTCCTCCTAGAAATAGGTGTAGAAGAAATACCTAGTGCTCTTATTAATAACATTAAAGACTCCATCGCCTCTGGCATAGAATCCCTGCTTGGCTTACATAAACTCAGTTTCGATAAGTTAATCAGCTACGGCTCCCCGCGCAGATTATACTTCGAGATCCAAAATCTTGACTCAATCTCCTCTGACGAGGAGATTATTCTAAGAGGTCCAGCCAGTAAAATCGGGGTATTGGATGAATCAACTAAGACTCCTAGCTTTACAGCAGCGGCTTTGAGCTTTGCTAAAAAAAATCAATTGACCGAAAATGCTTTATATATTCAGGATGGTTATATTTATGCCAAGAGCCTAAAAAAAGGTAATACTCTAAAATCCATTCTAGAAAATGGTTTAGCTGAAATTATAAAAAAGACTCCAGGAAAACGCTTTATGCGCTGGTCTGACAGTGAAAATAAATTCACTAGACCTATAGAATGGATATCTTCAAGACTCTTTAGTAAAGAAGGTGGCGCGACTGAAGATATTAAATTCGATTTTGAAGATATTCATACTTCAAATGTAAGCTTTGGCCACCGCATTTACGGTAAAAAGGAATTCACCATTCAAGATCAGAAGAGCTATTTCCTTAAGCTGAAAGAAGAACATATAATTCTTCAGCCCGAAGAACGAAAAGAGATAATCATCAAAGAAGCTAATAAGCTTGCAGAACAAGTTAAGGGGAAAGCCGTTCTGGATGGAGATTTACTTGAAGAAATCTGCGGTCTAGTAGAAAGCCCAAAAGCTATTCTCTGTGAATTTTCAAAAAAATATTTAGAAGTACCCTCTCTAGTACTCAAGACTGTAATGAAAGTACATCAAAGATATATTCCTATCGCGAACCTTAATAACAGTGAGGAACTCACCCCCTACTTCATAGTAATTAGTAACAATCCTGAAAGCATAGCTGAAAAGAATATTAAAGCTGGAAATGAGAAAGTTATAATTCCTCGATTTGAAGACGCCTGCTTTTTTTTAAACGAAGATAATAAAATCTCACTTGCTGACAGGCTTCCGAAGCTTGCAAGAATTAATTTTCAAGTAGGTAACATGCAAGAAAAAGCTGAGCGCTTACAAAAGATGACTGAAGTGTTAATTGACGCACTAGAAAAGACTAATACAAACTTAGTTAAATCTAAAACTCAGTCTGGCAGTGACGATTTAATTAACACAAATGAAAAAAATGATATTCTCCAAGCAGCTCTTATCGCTAAAAGTGACTTAGATACGAAACTGGTATTCGAATTCACCGAATTACAGGGAGAAATAGGTGGAATTTACGCTAAGAGACAGGGTCTATCTGAAACCATCTCTAAAGCAATCAGTGAACAGTATATGCCAAGATTCGCAGAAGACAACGAGCCTGAATCACTAGGCGGCAAGCTTATAGCCCTAGTCGATAAACTCGATAATATAATCGCTTATTTCGCAGCTGGAAAAATCCCGAAAGGCTCTGCTGATCCATTTGCGTTAAGAAGACAGGCTAATGGTCTTCTGCAAATTATCATTCATGGAGAGCTAAAATTCAATCTAGAAGAGTTTTTAGAGAGATTTATAAATTTAAATCCTATATTTTTAAAGAATTCAGAATTCTCCGCAGATGAATTATTAACCAAGCTACGTGATTTTCTAGAACAAAGGCTAGAATTCGTTTTTGCGATATATCATAAAAATCCTGCAATCAATAAAGCCGTTATTAACACAGATAAACCTCTTCAAAATTTATATAACAGGCATAGAGTTATTCATTTCATGAATGAATTTGTCGAAAACGCAGAAATTGGAGTTTGCGAGCAATCGAGCTACGGGACTGCTCGCAAACGTGCAAGTTCAAGGCTGAGGAGGACGAATGACCGCAATGTACTCGGGGTACATGAGGATCATGAGGACGACGAAAACGCAGAAATTGGAGTTTGCGAGCAGTCCCCTTATGCGGAATTTTCTCAGGCTGCTATTCGAGTCAACAGCATGGCTAAGTCTTTCAAGGATTTTAATAAGAGCAATATAAAAATTGATAATTCTTTATTCAAAGAAGCAGCAGAGCAAGAACTATATAAAGAATTAGAGACTTTAGAACCCAAGCTCAGAAAGCACTTTAATACTGAATTAGACTTTAACATCAAAGATTTAAGCAGTATAAGCTCAAGTATTAATAATTTCTTTGAGCATGTTCTAGTCAATGACACTGATTTAAAAATCAAAGAGAATAGACAAGCTCTTATTTATAGACTAGATGAAGCTTTTAAGAATATCGCTGATTTTTCTTTATTGAAGTAAAGCAGGCAGCCCCAAAATGAACCATTTCTAAAATTCAGTGAGCCTATAAACTGTCCATTCGTCCATAGGAACCGCCCCTAAAGAGTTCTCATAGAACTCAATACTAGAAGTATTCCAGTTGAGCACTGACCATTCTATACGGCCACAGTCCTGCTTACGCGCGATGTTTTTTAATTCTTCAAATATGGCTTTACCGACACCTTTGTTTCTCATCTCAGTCTGAACATAGAGATCTTCCAAGTAGATACCTGGTCTCGTTAAGAATGAAGAAAAATTAAAAAAATATAGTGCATAGCCAATTAAACGAGATTCCCACTCTGCAAGCAAAACACTTGCGACCTTATACTCTGAATCAAAAAGATATTTCACTAAAAGCTCTTCAGACCCTGTAACAAGATGTGTCAATTTTTCATACTCTGCAATCTCTTTTATAAGAGAAAATATTCCAGAAACATCTGTGGGTAAAGCTTCTCTAATTTTCAACATTATTAAATTATACGCCAAGTGCATCTAACAAAGAGGATCTTCCGCCCATCTGAGATTTAGAGGATTTTTCTAAATTTTCTTTAAGTCTAAGAATCGCGATCTTAATATCTTCTAAGTTTATAGATTTATCTACTTTGGCTAAAGCATCTTGCCCAGCTCGTTTTGCTCGAGTAACACGTAGTGCCACTAATTCAATAGCGTCATCAACAATATTATTTACATGCCTTGGAGAAAATTCAAACAACGAAAATAGCTTCAACAAAGTATCTTTATTTGTTTGAAATTCTGCCAAGCGCTCTGGCTTCATAGCTAATTTTTCAAACTGAGAAATTAAGATTTGATAGTTTTGGTCTGAAGTTGCTGCTGGGAAAGCAATATTAACCTTCATTCTACTCTTAACCGCCCCGTCAATTTGACCAGAATTCGTGGCAAGAATAACTGGTACGCCAGATTCATCAATCTGTTTAAGCATAGTGTTAACAACCGCATTAGTATGGCGGGCAGCAGCACCAATGTCAGACCTTTGTGCTAAAAAAGTATCCGCCTCATCAAAAAATAAAAGCTGTTTTTTCTTTTTAGCTTCCTCAAATAATTTAATTAAATTGTTTTCAGTTTCACCAACATATTTAGACTCTTGCTCCGAAGTCACAAACTTAAGCTCCCTACCCATTTTTTGAGCAACAAACTTAGCAATTTCCGTCTTGCCTACTCCAGGAGGGCCCGTAAATAACATAGTCGGCGACTTCTGATTACGATGGTTTAGCTTTAACTCAATATCACTACGATCAGAAGCATCTAAGAAGCGTGATATACCGTTAAATAAAATTTCCTTAAACTCAGCTGAAGGAAATATCATATCTTTATCTGGATTAAAATCAGTCTTGGAATGCTTTTCAGGAATTAGCTTTTTAGCAGCAGGGCTTAGCAAGTCTTTATAGAGGATATCAGATAACACTAAAGGTATAGCACCCGCAATACTAAGCAATTTATTTCTAGGGGAGATTTTTTTATCAATCAGGGAATTTACTATCAAGCTAAAACCAGTAGCAATAGTCGCCCATGAAAACATTTTCTTCGCTGGATGCCTTTCAAAGTTAACAACTTTCCTCGCCAATTTCTCTGGCAATGACCTATTCTCTTGCTCATCAACCTTCGTCTCCTTACGCGGCTGCAAGTCTGAAAATTTCAAAGCTGCAACATCGTTATTATCAGGCTTCAGCTCAGGCTTGCCGTTAAGCACTAGAGGTTTAGCCTGAGTCCGAGTTACCACCATATCTAAAATTCAGCCGTTGGAACCCAAGAACGAATTCCACCAATATACTCAAAAAATATTTTTAAATAAAAGAACCTCTCGCCTTTACACAGAGGTAATTTAGAGCCTGTTGAAACATCATATTTTACAAGACTGTTAGACTCTGCATCGAAAAAGACTTGTAAATTTTCACTCAGAATCTCAATTTTTTTTTTATCAGGGTAAATCTTAATTTTCCGTCCTTTTTCAAAGATCGTAATATACCCCGAACCCAATCTAGAAGACGATTCAAAATCCGCAAAATCACCATTATAAGGAGAGGAGCGGTCATAAACAGCTAGCTGAAAATCTTTAAGTATTTTTAAATCCGCCATGCTTAAAACAGTAATACGCATTTATCTTAGCATATCATACATACGTATTGCCAATTAATGGTTGACCAAATTTTATAAATCATGAATGATCAAATTCCTGATTTACATAGAGAACAATTCTTTAGCAAAATAACTAAGAATAATATCCGCCCCAGCACGCTTAATGCTAATCAGTGACTCATAAATAGCTTTCTCACGAACAGTTAAACCCGCACTGACAGCTGCTAATATCATCGAATACTCACCACTTACTTGATAAGCGACTACTGGTACTTTAGAGTTTTTTTTAGTCTGATGAATAATATCTAAATACCAGCCAGCTGGCTTTATCATAACCATATCAGCCCCTTCTTCTAGATCCAGTTCCAGCTCTTTTAAAGCTTCTAAGGAATTAGATGGATTCATCTGATAAGTTTTTTTATCCTTTGGAATTTTTTCATCTATATGATAATTCTCTGTCCCCATCGCATCACGAAAAGGTGTGTACAAGCTAGATGCGTATTTCGCTGTATATGACATAAGCATAGTATCTTTAAAGCCCTCTGTTTCAAGTGCAGTCCTAATGGCTTTTACGCGCCCATCCATCATATCAGAAGGGCCTAAAATATCAGCTCCCGCTGCGGCTTGCACTAAAGCCATCTTCTTAAGTACATCCACCGTTTCATCATTTAGAACTTTACCTTTTGCTAAAAGTCCGTCGTGGCCATGATCAGTATAGGGATCTAGTGCGACATCAGACATAATGAGCATTTCTGGAAATCTCTTTTTAATCTCCCGAATAGCCTTACAAGTAAGATTATTTGCATTATAACTTTCAATCGCTTGGTAATTTTTAAGTTCATTAGGTGTAATCGGGAAGAGAGCTATAGCTTTAATACCAAGTGAAAGTAGCTCCTCCACCTCACTTAAGAGTCTTTCGATACCAAATCTAAAAATACCTGGCATCGCGGCGATCTCTTCATAAGCGTTCTTCTCATCTTTAATGAAAAGAGGATAAATAAAATCATTTACCGAAAGATTATTTTCTTGAACTAAATCTCGAATTGCTTTAGACTGCCTTAAGCGTCTTGGTCGAAGTAACATATAACTTAAGTTTAACCTAAATAAAGAACTTGAAACCCGTTCCCTTAACAAACATCAAACATTTATCCTTTAAATTTTTCATGAAGGGAATGCCCTCTACTTCAATAGTAACGCCAGCTTTTAAATTCTTAAGTGCCGAACAAGATTTATCAAAGTAAACATAATAGAGTGATTTATGTTCCCGATTATCTACAGTCGAATTTACGACTAGAGGGAAAAGTACTAACTCTCGATTCAGATTAGCCACCACGTTTCCCTCTGCCAGTGAATATTTCACGTCCTTAACTAATTGCCCTTTAAGTGTAATTAGAGAACTCATATAAAACATTATAAAATCATAAAGGTATTTTTGGAAGAGCAATTTTAATCATTCTTTAACCTGATTGAAGGTTTTATTGAGTTGGGCATAAATTTTAAAATACCTTACAATTTTTAAAATGACCTCCACACCAGATTCAAGCTCACAATTAATACCAGAAAAAACTCGTCTTAGCATTCTCTGCGAAGGTTTCACTGGAACTAGGCACGCAAAAACAGCTACCGGTGTAGTCAAGTATGGTAACTGGCAAGTTAAATCAATTATAGATTCCAGCAATATCGGCAAATCCTTTCTAGAACTTAGTAAAATAAATACAAGAAGCAATTCCAGCTCGGATAATAACTCAAACAAAGTACTGAATGATATTCCAATAGTTAAAAATCTTGAAGATGCTCTTCTAATAAGTGAGATAGATGCTCTTTTGATCGGCATAGCTCCAGTCGGTGGTCAAATACCAGAAACCTGGATTCAGATTATAAAAGAAGCTATCAGTAAAAAAATACATATCATCAGTGGTCTACATGAATTTCTAAATGAGATTCCTGAATTAGCGTCACTAGCTAAAGAAAAAGAAATATTACTCTGGGATGTGCGTAATCCAGAGCTATACAGCTCGTCTGCCGTGCAGAGTGTCGCTAAACAAAAGCAAAGACCAGAAAAATTACAAGTTATCACCATGGTAGGCAGTGACTGCAATGTAGGCAAGATGTGTACCGCTCTAGAAATAGTTCAAGAAATAAAAAACCATAAAAGAAAAGCTGAATTTCTAGCTACAGGTCAAACTGGCATTATGATTTCGGGTTCTGGTGTTCCACTAGATCGAGTAATCGGTGATTTTATGGCAGGTTCAATCGAGAACGAACTTCATAAAATAATTCAAGAAAAAGATCCAGAGTTTATTATCGTAGAAGGACAAGGCTCCCTATTACATCCAGGTTATTCTGGTGTAACCCTGTCACTGATACATGGTTCAAATCCAGAATACTTAGTTCTCTGTTTAAAAGCTGGACTAGAATATATTCAAGGTGGCTATCAAGTTAAAATCCCATCTATTACAGAATTAATAGAAATTTATGAAACTGCTTCTGCTTGGATTCAGACTTCTTCACAATCAGCAAAGGTAATCGGCATTTCCATTAATACTAGTGAATTAGACGAAGTTTTAGCTTATAAACTAATTAAAGACTTAGAAGCAGAAACCCATTTACCCGTCACTGATCCGATAAGATACGGCACTGAGAATATCTGCAAAAGGATTTTAGAAATATCCAACACTACTATAGAATTCTAAAAAATTAAAATAATGATAAAACTAAATTACCACACTCTCGAATCTGAGCTAGAATTCACATTCACCATATCAAGAAGCTCAAAATCAATCTCAAAGACCATTATCACCGAGATCAGCTACGAACACAACGGAGAAACATTTTCTGGAATAGGCGAAGCTGTATTTTCAAAATTCTATGGCGAAGACGAAGAGTCTGTAAAAGCTTTTTATCAAAAAATCATTAATGATAAATCATTGGAAGACTTAGATATTTTTAATATACAGAATCTGGAAACACGACTAGAAAAGTATTCTGGCAACTATGCCGCAAAAGCGGGCATAGACATAGCTCTCTATGACATTCGTGCAAAGATACTGAAACTTCCCCTCTACAAATATTTTGGTTTAGATAAAAGCAAAGCACCAGCAAGCTCTTACACCATTGGGATTGCTGATCTAGATACTATTAAGCAAAAGACACTAACTGCTTTAGAACGAGGTTATGATATTTTAAAAGTCAAACTTGGCTGCAAGGATGACCTAGAAATTATTAAAACAATTCGCAAACTCGCCCCAGATACACGAATCAGAGTAGATGCGAACTGCGCTTGGACTTTAAAAGAGAGCCTAGAAGTTTTAGCTGAAATAAAGGCTTTAAACATAGAATTCGTCGAAGAGCCTTTACTGCAAAGCTCAAGTCCAGAGGAATATCACGAACTTTTTCTAAAAAGCCCATTACCACTAATGGCTGATGAAAGCTGCAAAAGACTTTCAGACATTCCACACTGCGCTAAATATTTCCACATGATAAACCTAAAACTCACTAAAACTGGTGGTCTTACAGAAGCAATAAGAATGATACATGCAGCTAGAGCACACGGTTTAAAAATCATGCTGGGTTGTTTTACTGAAACCAATGTATCAATAAGTGCAATGGCAAGCATTAGTCCATTAGTGGATTTTACAGATTTAGATGGTGCCTTATTACTAGCCAAAGACCCCTACGCAAATGGTTTATTTCAAAAAAACGAAATTCACTTACATGATAAAGTAGGCTTAGGGATAGAGATTTCGAGATTAAAGCCTTAGAAAAGAATCAGTGACAGAGAAAATCCACACAGACGTACTTATTATCGGAGCTGGTGCTGCTGGCTTAATGACTGCCATTCAGGCAGCTTCACGCAAGAGAAAAGTTATTGTTTTAGAATCCAGTTCTAAACTCTGTGAAAAAATCCGTATTTCTGGCGGTGGCAGATGTAATTTTACGAATCTTAATGCCAGCTCAGAAAATTATATTTCTCAGAATCCGCATTTTTCTAAAACTGCTTTAAATAGTTACACCCAGCATGATTTCATCAAATTAGTAGAAAAACACCATATTAAATTTCACGAAAAGAAGCTAGGGCAGCTATTCTGCGACGATAGTTCTCAGAGAATAATAGATCTATTACTTCATGAAGCAGCCTCTAATAATGTGAATATCATTAGCCAAGCTAAAACTGAAACAGTACAAAGGTTAGAAAATCAGAATTTTATGATTAAAGCAGAAGTTCGCAGCAGAGGAAAACTTGAGATCGAGTGTGAATCACTAGTAATGGCGACTGGCGGTCTTTCTATCCCGAAAATTGGAGCTAGTGATTTTGGTTATCAAATCGCAAAACAATTTAACTTAGACATAATAGAACCTAAAGCAGCTCTAGTCCCACTGATGAGCCTTCTTGCCCAAAGGAATTTGTATAAAGAACTAAGTGGCGTATCTATAGATTCCTTAGTAACAGCTAAAACTAATATATTAAATACTCGTAAACCTAGCTCTATTAACTTTAGAGAAAATATTTTATTTACACACAGAGGACTCAGTGGTCCAGCTATATTACAAATCTCTTCTTATATTAATGACGGTGAAAGCATCTCCATAAATCTAATTCCAGAGTACAAAGATTTTCTAAATGATTTAAAAAAATACAGTAAGAATAAGAGCTACGCGAAAAAAAATCTAAATAATATATTGAAAATGCTTCTTCCTACAATCTCAAATAATTTTATTGATTCACTAGCAGAGAACTATTCTTGTAAGTTAGCCAAACCACTTGGTGAGTATCCTCATTCATCTTTTGATGAACTCTATCTTAAATTAAGCGACTGGAGCTTCACTAGTCTTTCCTCAGAAGGCTTTGATAAAGCTGAAGTTACAAGAGGTGGTATGAATACCAATGAATTATCAAGTAAAAGCATGGCTTCAAAAGAAATTCCCAATTTGTTTTTCGTTGGTGAATTAGTTGATGTAACAGGCTGGCTTGGTGGGTATAATTTTCAGTGGGCTTGGTCTTCTGGCTTTCTAGCTGGTCAAAACTGTTAACTAAAGAACCATTATGATTAAAGGAAATCAATGCTTTTTGAAACACTAGAGTACTACGAAAATATTAATAGATGCCCTAGCTATCTCAAAAGCTACAAACAAATCGAAGAGCTCATTGCCATTAAGCATAGACATCAACGCTGCTTTTCTCATTGGAAAACTCATTTAGAAAATACTAAACAGTTCATCAATGCAAACATAGACAAGGACCCAAATATATTTGGCAGCTCTTATGTATTAGTGCTAGGAGCGGGCTTTGGGAATGATTTAGATCTACATTTTCTTACTGACAATTTTGAAAAAATAATACTAGCAGATCTCTTCTTTCTAAAATCAGCTCGTAAGAAATTAAGTTGTTATCCAAATATATTCTTCTCTGAATTTGATATCACTCAATGTATGGAAAAAATACTTCTTTTACTTCAAAGATACAAAAATGATAAAAACACTTTCTTGGAAAAGCTACAAGAATATACGAGGCAAAGATCTAATTCTGTAAATAATCTTAAAGAACACCCTTTTATAAAACTTATTAACAACAATGAAACAAAAAATATTATTTCATTAAACCTACTCTCACAAATACCTTCAAGCTTTGTTCAATTATTCGAAAAAACATTTAAAGGCTGCTACAACGAAAAAGAATTTTATTTTTTCTATAGGATGCTACTCAAAGAGCACTTACAATTAATGACTTATGCGAAGCAAGAAGGCAAAAGTGTTTTAATTATTAGTGACACTTCTAAATATGTCTCTGACAGGCGTGGCAAAGAAATATCACAAGAATCTAGTCTTTATGAAATAAATATGAAACAGAATTTGCCAAACATAAAAGAAGAGAAAAATTGGTACTGGAAATTAGCTCCTGCAGGTGAGATTTCATCCAATTATTCATTAAAACTACTCGTAAACGCTATCAAGCTTTAAACTGTCCCCTTGGGCAAAGAGCCTGCAAGTCAAATTATTTGCTATAATTTACTTGCACTGAAGCACTTATCTAAATCATGGGGAGCAATCTATCTTTTGTAAATAAAACCAAATATCGATTTAGTTATGAGCTTCTTGGTTTATTACTATTGTCAATCGGATATTTGCTACACCCTCCATCAAGCTTAGCTTCAGTAAATCTTTCAAGAGTGCCAGACGTGCTCTACGAAGGTTCTTTATTAACTTTCTACGCCAAGCCCAATAAGTTTTTAAGTAGCTCTAAAAATGAATTTCGTGCAAGCCTCATTACAGCAGATAATCAAGAAATTATACTAGAAACATTTGTTAATTCAAAAAACAACAAAGCACAAATTCGCCTACCTCTATTACCAGTGGATGCAAATAATGTTTTTAGAATAACCCTCAAGACTAGTGGAGCGGATATAAGCTCAAATGAAGCAGAAGCTATTACAAGACTATTAACGAGGCAAGCAACAAACCTCAACTTAAATCTGTACTCTGAAAAACCAATTAATCCAGAAATTAATCTTAATGCAGCATTAGAAATACCCAACACTGCAAATAGCGGTCTATTTTCAGATGTAGTTATTGGTCCCCAAGGCAGCACTGGACCAGCAGGTCCTACAGGTCCCGCTGGTCCCCAAGGACCAATAGGGCTGACAGGTCCAGCAGGCCCCCAGGGACCGATAGGACTAACTGGACCAATAGGGCCTGCTGGACCAACCACCGTCACTGGAGCAAATGTAATAGGTCCAGTTCAAAATGCTTTTGCTGCAACTGTAGCTCAAAGCCTTTTAAATGGTTCTAATAGTTTACAACTAACTGGAGGTAACTCTTTAGTTTTAAATACGCCATCTCCCACAAATATTACACTACCGAACACAGGGACGCTTGCAACCACCACTGGTTTAACTCCAATTAGCCTAAGTTCAACTCCGATTAATCTAAACGCTCTCGGAAACTCAGCTTCTGTGAGTGTAACAGGACTCAATTTTATTAGAATAACAGACTCCACTCCTGCAAACACAGACTCTAATGCTGATCAATTAAAACGTCTTAAGGGTGGCATCGCGGGCCAACGAGTCATCATACTTTTCGACACTTCTGTCAGAGTCAATAACAGTACAGCTTTTGCCGTAGATGAATTAGATTTAGCTGGTACTACAAATAAAACTTTTAATACAAAAGATGTTTTAGAGTTAATCTATGATGGTAGCCTCTGGCATGAAATCAGTAGAAGTGAGAATTAAACCCTAACTCTAACTAAAGATTTTTTCATATGATCTTTAATTTCCTGCACTGTAGTTTCACCAAAGTGCAAAATAGAAGCAAGTAAAGCAGCATCAGCACCGGCTTTCAACACATCCACTACATGGCTCGCATTACCAGCACCACCACTTGCAATTACAGGTATCCTCACCAATTCCGTAACTCGCTTAATAAGATCTAAATCATAACCGTTTTTACTACCATCCCCATCCATACTGGTAAGTAATATTTCACCTGCTCCACGCTGCTCACCAGCTCTGATCCAATCAATAGCATCCAAACCCGTATCCTCCCTACCGCCCTTAACATAGACTCGCCATGAACTACCATATCGCTTAACATCGACTGCTAAAACTATACACTGACTACCAAAATTATTAGCTCCCTCGGAAAGCAATTCTGGATTTCGCACAGCAGCAGAATTAATACCTACCTTATCAGCACCTGAATGTAAAAGCATTTCTATATCTTTTACGCTAGACACTCCTCCCCCAACCGTAAGAGGAATAAAGATTTCTTTCGCCGTAGCCTTGATAACTTCATAAGTAGCCTTACGATCCTCACTACTAGCAGTAATGTCGAGGAAACAAAGTTCATCAGCTCCCATTTCATAATATCTTCGAGCAAGCTCTACAGGATCACCAGCTTGCCTTATATTGATAAAATTAACTCCTTTAACGACCTGACCTTTATCTACGTCTAGGCAGGGAATAATACGCTTACTGATCACATTAAAAGTTTATCAGCTTATGCCTACCGAAAATTTTATATTATTTAAAAAGAGAAAAGTCCGCAACTTAATGAAAATTCAGGAAAAATTTGATTACTTAACTAATATTTTTAAAGATTACGACCCCATGTCTTTTAGTTTTCTGCCATTCAAAATAGCAGACAAAACTAAATTCTTAATCAGAGAAAAGCTCAGTAAAAAAGAAGTCAGCGAAGAAGATTTAGAGATCCTATTAACAAAAATCGAAACTCTAATACAGAATACCCAAAAGCACGATACAACCTTAATAATTGAAGCACAACAATCTATCAGCAATCTACTTGAAAGTAAACCTTGGAATATATACTGCAAAAAATTCACGTTAGATACCAAAACTCTTATCAATAAAGTCACTAAATTACTAATTCTTAATGAAAAAGATGCTTTAGACAAAATAAGCAAAAATAGTGAATTAATATTAAGTGGAGAAAAAGACAACAGTACAGATGCAGTAAGCTCAATCTCTCAAGGCTACTTCAAAAGCTACGACAATGCAATCCAAGCCTGCGACTGCGTCCTAAACCCAAAGGTAATCAAAGGCATCATTGAGAAGGCTCTGGAAGCAGTAAAAACACTCAAGATCTCTCTAAGTGATTCATCTATCACAGAAATTCGCGAGATGCTTCAAGAAAGCGAGATACGGCTAAGAGAATTCCACTCAGCTTTAATTTACAGAATTAATGAAAAAATTAATGGATCACATTTATTAGAAGTAATAGAAGAAGCTAACGAAACTAAAATAATCCTCACCAGAAATCCCAGGCATCTTCAAAAAATACCTACCACTAAAAATTTGCTCAATTTTCAAATTTACGATGCAGTCTGTGCAAATCAGTTATCCTATCAACGCATTAAAGACCTAATATGCAGAGGCAACGTAAAACAAATAATCCTAAAAGACACTCTAACTAATGATTTAAAAGATTTCATTGAGGAAATGCGCAATGATCAATTAACGTTAAACATACACACCTCTGATTTAATTCAACAAGAACTTGCTTTAAACCTAGCCTACCAACTGCTCTGGGAAGATGAAGTACCCGTAATCGCCAGCAATTAAAGCCTAGATGGACTTGAACTTGCACGTTCAGCAACAGTGCCTAGATAATCAAAGCTTTTCTCACGTGCTCCCTATCATCAAAGTGAATAGTCTTATCTTTTAATATCTGATAATCTTCATGACCTTTACCAGCGATAACCACAACATCTGTTGCAAGTGCCGTACTAACAGCTCTTTTAATTGCATCTGCACGATTCTCTATAATTTCAATCTTCTCTAAGTTAGGAATACCAGCTAATATATCTGCAATGATTTGCCTTGGCTCCTCAGAGCGGGGGTTATCAGAAGTGACGTAAACTAGGTCAGCGAGATCATAAGCGATTCTACCCATCTTCGGCCTTTTAGTAATATCTCTATCCCCACCACAACCAAAGACACAAATCAATCGCGTGAAATTACTATTTCGAATAAGATCTCTAGCACCCTTTAGTATATTCTCCAGACCATCTGGACTATGTGCATAATCAACAATACATAAGGGTTTCAACTCAGCAGTAATAGTTTCAAACCTACCTGGCACGGCTCTTAAGGTCTGCGCCTTCTCAAATAAAACTTCTAAAGAAATACCTTCAAGCAGAGCTAATAAAAAAGCAGCAAGTGAATTATAAATATTAAAAGTACCGTTAAGTTTTAATTTAATTCGAGATTTTTTTAAAAATGAATCTAAATCAGCCTTTGCTTTATCAGATTCTTGATTCTGCACAGCTAGATATTTAGCCTTCAGACTATCACTCACCTCTAAGCCGTACTCTAAGCCAGTTTGAGAGATTTTCACATTAACAGCCCGCAAATCTGCGTGAGTAGTATTAATCGCAAAAGTCCAGATATCTAATTTCGATTTTAAGGCCTCTTCCTTAAAGCGAGAGAAGTATTCATTGTCTGGATTTAATATAGCTGCATGTTTAGTTTGTTTAAATATCTCAGCTTTCGCCATTAAATATTCTTCCATATTATGGTGATAATCTAAATGATCCTGAGTCAGATTCGTAACTATGCTGTATTTAAACTCAATTCCATGACATCTCTTTTGATCCAAGGCATGGGAGCTCACTTCCATCGTAAGTTTCCTTAAATTTCTTGCATAAACCTTACTTAACTCCTCTTGAATTAAATTTGATTGTGGAGTGGTGTTAACAAGCTCAATATATTGATCAGAACTTTTGTAACGCACTCCTATTGTGCCTAATAGTGCACAACCTTCATCATCAAAGATTTCCTGTATAAGGTGCGTAACGGTAGTTTTACCATTAGTTCCAGTTACGCCGTATACATCAATATGCTTACTTGGTTCATTGAAAAATTTAGCCGCAAGCTCAGCTAAACTCATACGCGTATCATCACTAAACAAAAATTCTACTTGAAGATATTCTTTCTTTAGGCGATCCAAAAAAACGCCCTCTGCTTTTGCAAATTCATTAGAGATCACAATCAAACTCGCACCCGCGCTTGCAGCTTGCTCTATATATTTGTGACCATCAGCGTGAGTACCTTTAATACAAACAAAAATTGAAGCTGCTTGAACTTCTTTGCTGTTGCAGGTAATGCTCGAATAATTACTAATATCTTTTACGAGATTCATATATTAAAATTTTAACGCTTTAAGCGAATTCTATGACTTTAATGAAATTCTATAACTAAGATTAAAATTTTGCAGAAAAATGAGCTTTTGAGTTATCATAGTTTTTTCTATGGCTAGATATACAGGTCCAAAAAATAAACTTTCAAGAAGATACGGTCAGGTCTTAAACGGCATGCCTGTTTTCGATATCGCGAAAAGACCATACCGAGCTGGTATGCACGGTCAAAAAAGAACTAAGCCTTCTGAGTATAAAATTCTTTTAGAAGAAAAGCAGAAATTAAGATTCAGCTACGGAGTTATCCTTGAAAAACAGTTTAAGCGTTATGTGGATAAAGCTACTAAGATGAAAGGACCTACTGGTGAGATTCTTATGCAGCTTTTAGAAACTAGGCTTGATAACATCGTTATGAGAATGGGTTTTTCTTCGACTATTTTCGGAGCAAGACAGTTAGTGTCTCACGGTCATATTTTAGTTAACAGCTTTAAAGTAGATATTCCTTCATACAGACTTTTCCCTGGTGACATTATCACCCTTAAAGAAAAATCTCGTAAAATCCCAGCTGTAGAAGAAGCTATGAAAAACTGGGTGGATGCTCTTTCTTACATCAAAAGAGATAAAGATTCTTTCGATGGTGAGCTTACAGAAATCCCAGAAAGAAAAGCTATCCCTGTTCCAGTTAACGAGATAATGATCGTTGAGTATTATTCTAGATAATTATAATATTTAGTGTTTATATCAAAAAAGGTCTGATTAACTTATAATCGGACCTTTTTTACTTTTTGGATAGGCTCTCAGATAGGCGTATAGCAGAACTCCATTTTCTGCGTTTTCGTCGTCCTCAAGATCCTCAGCCTTGAAACCGCACGTTGTGCAGCTGTCTCTTAGATACTGCTACCTAAAACTCTCTGAAAGATAAAATCTTCATACTTTAAATCTTGCTGATAGTCAAAGCAGCTCTCTATTTCATCTAAATTTAAATGTGTAAGAATCTCATCTGCTTGCTTAACTAAATTTTTAAAATCTCCATCTTCTTTATTCCAAGCCTGTTTTGCTAATTTCTGCATAATCGCATAAGCTTCTTCACGCAAAAGCCCTTTATCTATAAGCTTTAGAAGCACTTTCTGTGAAAATATGACCCCTCCAAAACTATTTAAATTCTTCATCATATTTTGTGGATAAACATTCAATTCTTTAATGATAATTGCTATGCGGCTTAGCATAAAGTCCATTAATATAAGTGCGTCTACCAGAGCGACTCTCTCGACTGCACTATGAGACATATCTCTTTCATGCCACAACACTATATCCTCAAGGCAGGCCGAGGCATAGGCACGCATCAACCTCGCTAAACCAGAGAGATTCTCCGACTTCCAAGGATTGCGCTTATGTGGCATAGCACTAGAACCTTTCTGTTTTTCATAAAATGGCTCTTCCAGTTCCAGTACCTCTGTACGCTGTAAATGCCTGATCTCCACTGCAATTTTTTCGACACAGGTCGCAGCAACAGCCAAAGAATTTACCAAATGAGCATATAGATCTCTACTAATTACTTGGGTGCTGATGTTCACGGGTTTTAAACTTAAATATCTACAAGCATATTCTTCTACAGCTGGCTCTGTATTAGCATAAGTCCCAACCGCTCCACTAAACATACCTAGCCTTAAATCCTCTAAAGCTAAATTGAAATTTTTTCTAGACCTTTCTATATCAGCATAAAAATTCAATAGCTTTAAACCAAAGCTCGTAGGCTCAGCATGAATACCATGAGACCTTGCGACGCAAGGAACTCCCTTGTACTCAAGAGCCTTAGATTTTAAAGCTTCTAATAATTCATTAAAACCCTTATCTATTACTACCCCTGAATCTCTAATCGCTAAATTAAGAGCCGTGTCTTTAATATCAGAACTCGTAAGTCCTAAATGCACATAGCGAGATTCTTCTGAATTAATATTTTCGCTAAGACAAGTCAAAAAGGCCAGAATATCATGCTGAAGATCTTTCTCTAACTCATGTATTCTTTCTATACTAAAGCTAGCTTTAGTCTTAATTTTTTCAAAGGTGCCACTAGGAACTTTAGCTAAATCTTCTAGAGCTCGTAAAACAGCTAACTCTATATCTAGCCAGTATTGATAAGTCTGCTCCTCTGACCATATTTTAGTAATTTCTTGCCTTGAGTATCTAGGGATCATTAGATTTCAAGAATATCACTGAAAATATTGAAAATCGATAAATTTTAGCAATTTATAGCTAATAGTTTTAAAATTTTTAAAATTTTTACACTTTTCGAGTTCAGTATGTTATCATGATTTGAAGGTTAAGAAATAGTTAAGGAAGTCCAAATGCAAGAACAAAGTACAATGATGTCAACTGTAAGTGCCCTCGGTGTTTATAATTCTTATATATCAGCTTTAATAAAAGAAAATGAAAAAGCTGAACAATTAAAAGATATAGCTGAAATATGCAAATCCAATTTCAAGAAACTAAGTCTAGCAAAGAAATTCTCAGAGATTGACGAAGATATTTTAAATTATGAAATTGCTAATATTGATGATTGTTCTGCAAATTTCTTCTCAGGTATTTTAGCTTTTGAGACTACTAGGTTAAGATTTAAAGAAGAGATTACTAAATGCACGAAGACTTCTCCAAACAAGAACCTAGGTCTACATTATTAGAACAATATTGGGATTATTTTTATACCGATAATTTTTCTAAGGCAATAGATATTTCTTTAAAACTTTTTGAATCAGCTGAAACTGATTTTGAAAAGGATGAAGCAAAGGAATTAGAATCCAAAATCTTGCTGAAGCAAGGTTTATACTTAGATGCCTATGATTTAATCAAAAATCGTAAATCTTTCAGCCCTTTTAAACTTTTTTTGGAGTTCCTTCTTGAAGGTAATCTTCGCCCAGTGATTGGACGTTTCAAAAATGATACCTCTAGCCACATATATAAAGCATTTTCATCTATGCTCTCAAAAGTTTACTGGGGAGCTGATTATTTAAAATCAAATGAACACTATGAAGATCCCGACATGCTTCTAGAGAAAGCTTTTGATGAGCTTATTACTGAAGGAAAAATCGACTTTGCGATTCTCACTTTAGCGAAATCGGTAGAAATTTCCTTACAGGAAGCCCATCTCAGTAAGGATTTAATTTCTTTAGTTAGCCTAGAGCAGATAGATAACTTAATTAAATTCAGTGAACAAGCCAAATATGACTCAACCAAAGCTAGATTATTCTTGCTTAAAGCTCTATTAACGAAAAATCGTGAATTTGCAGAAGATGCTGAAATACTGTTTGGTAAAGATAAAAACAGGAATGGACTTGCAGAAGTATATCTTTTTTATGCAAATGAGTTTGGTGAAGAAGAATATTTCAGTAAAGCAATTAATCTTTACAATCAAGTTGGTAACAATATTGCACTATCTCTAATCAACTCGATACTAGCTTCTCAGTCGCTAGTCAACGGAAATCTCAGAGATGCAGAACTTTATTTAGCCCGTGCTAAAGAAAAAAATATGCAGTGTAGTCTTTTTGATAGATTAAATGTCGACATTCAAGAGCTTTCACTACTTTCAATTCAAGGCAGATATGATGAAATTGAGGCACTTGCATTACGCCTTTTAAAAGAAGATATACCTAAATTCTTCCAAGCTCAAGCTGGGCAGATATTTGCTGGAATCTTAATTAAAAATGGTGGTGATACTGAACAGATTCGCCGAATTATAGATACTTCTTGTGATTACTTTAAAGAGCTGAAACGCTTTCACCATCTACTTCAAGCTGAGAATATTAGATTTCAAGAATGCCTTATGGAAGGGAATGGCGAAGAACTTAAAGCCAAAGCTCAAGAAATTATCAAACTTGCTTCTAAATTAGGTAATATCGAAGAAGTTGCAAATAAATATGTAGATCTTGCTTATGGACTTATTAATATTAATGCAAGAAAACATAATTTAAATGAAGAAAATTTTGCAGTAGCCATAGATTACTTTGAAAAAGCGATAGGGATTTTCAAAAGCGAAGATAATAAAATCGGTGAAGCTAATATCTATCAAGCAATGGGAGACCTTTTTGCAAACATCGGCAAATTCGAGGATTCATTAAATTCACTCATTAAAGCTAAAAAACTCTACAAAGCAACTCAAGCTAATTTACAAAATGCGGTCACTGAAACACTCATAGGAATTTTAATCCTAAATCCAGCAGTACTAAATGAACACACCTATCCTATTGCTGAAGATCACCTTGAAAGATCCTATAACTACTTTAGTGAGGAAAAAATATTAGACATAAGCTGGAAAACCCTTTTCTATCTAGCCGATCTCAATCTAAAATACTATACTTTTAAAAATAAAAAAGATAAACTCTATTTGCAAAAGACTAAAGATTTTTTCATAAAAATGCTCTCTGCAATTGAAGAATACCAAGAAGGCTCACATAAATTTCATGCGAATGATATCTACCACATTACGAATATTTCTATAGAACAAGCCTGTGAAAAGGCTTACGATTTCTTCATTTCAATTGGTGATAAGCAAAGCGCTAAGAAATTTAAAAACAACTAATTATATAGAACTTCGATTCTATCTTGGTAATTTTCTTCAATAGTCTTTTTACATTTTTTCAATGTCGGAGTAAGCTCTCCACGCAGGACACTCAAAGGCTGATCCAGAACAACAAATTTACGAATTTCTTCTATCTTACTTAAATTCTGATTTATAAGTTCTATATCAATCTCACACTGCCTTGTAATAGAATATTTATCTACCTTTTGATACATTAAACGAAAAACCTCCTCATTTATAAAAATTAAAGCTGATAAAAAATCCCTATTTTGACCAACTACCACTGCATAAGTAACATAAGGTACTCCTTCTAAAAGCACTTCCACGTGGTTCACTGCTATCTTAGTTCCAGCCTTAGAACTAATAAGCTCCCGATATTTTACAGACACAAAAAGGTTTTGATTTCTGAGTGCACCTATATCTCCCGTTTTGAACCATGTTTCACCATCCTCATAGAAAAAATTATCTACATTATTTGGATTAGCATAATGAGATTTCACGATGCTTTCACCAGCGCAAACTATTTCTCCTCCTTGAATGATTTTCACTCGAGTATTCTTTAATAATCTCCCACAACTACCTCGCGTAAATTTAGATGATGGTGCAATAGCTAAGAGTCCAGCAGCTTCTGTTAAGGAGAAGCACTGTGCTATTTTCAAATTAAATCCCCTTAAATATAGCTCAACCATAGGACTCAAAGCATCTCCGTAGGAAATAAAAAATTTCAAATTCGGAGCTAAGGATTTCTTAATCTCAGCCTTAGCAAAAAGGTCTAGAAGAGGAACTTTCATAAGAAATTTTAAAAAAGGCTTTGAATTTAGATCTATAAAAATCCTCTCCTGAATTTGATTTAAAATCGGTGGAGTCATCGAACATACTGTAATCTTTTCAGACTCAAGATCAGCTAAATAAGCTCTAGAATCAGCAGGAATATAAAGGGAAAAACCTTTTAGTAAAGCCGCATAAGGTCCTATAACCCGCTCTGTAATTACAGCAAAAGAATTGATTGAAAAGAAAATATCTTGAGAGCTTAAGCCTAGAGATTTTACCGAATTATTTACTACATTTAATAAAGCTTTATGGGTTAATTTAACTAGCTTGGGTAAGCCCTCAGTGCCAGCAGTGCAGGCTATACAAGCGACATCATCTATGCCTAGGCTTAGTTTCTCTGACTGAAGAAGCGATTGATCCACGTTTTTTGACATTAATGGTTCCCAAATATGTATTTTAATATCAGTTAATTCATCATCAATCAAACTAAGTTTAGGGTTCATGATAACGATATCCCTTATATAGAGCTTATGAGTGGCAAAAACTCGCTTGAGCTTGTTAAAAAACTTTAAATCATCAATAAAAATAGTGCGAGCTTGAGTAGTGTTTAAAATATAAGCAAGCTCACTGTCACTAGCATCTGGATGAATTCCTACTGTAACAGCACCTAAGCTCATAATTGCAAGATCCGCAATTAACCAACGATGAGAATTCTGGGACCAAATAGCAATTGCTTCTGATTTAGTCTGGCTAAAGCTTTCTAAAATACTCTTCAGCTTTTTTACTTCAGTCTTAATTTCAGCAAAAGTAAATTTAGTCTCTATAACCTTACCCTTAAGGCTTTCTCCTTTTTCTGAAATTAAGTTTAGCTTCGCATATTTAACTGCTTTAATCTCAAAAAGATCAATTATTGATTTAAAAGATATTCTTCTTATATTATAGTGATTTACATCGCGCATCCAAATCAAGTATTTAACCGATAGATATTTTTCCCAATAGGTCAATAAGATAATAGATGCGCCTAGTATTACTATTTTTATTTTTCCTATCGGCAAACTTACCATCAGCAGCGATTATCGTTAGAGTAAAAGATATAACGAAGGTGCAAGGTCTTCGTGATCATTATTTAATAGGCTATGGCTTAGTCGCAGGACTCCCAAGTAACAGTGGTGATAGAAATAGTATAGCGACGAACTTAGCTCAAATAAATATGCTTGAAAACTTCGGCGTAAATATTAAAGACTTCCTAGTTAATAACCAAATTGATGTAAAAAATTTAGATACAAATAATCCAGGACAATCTGCTCTAGCCGCACTTAAGCAACTAAACGGTGGAGCAGTTGGCAATATAGCTGCTGTAATGATTACAGCTAAAATAGGACCTTATTCCAAAGAGGGTGATCGCTTTGATGTAGATATTTCCTCAGTCTCTACAGCAAGAAACCTAACAGGTGGGATACTTTTACAATCATTAATGAAAGCCGCTGATGGACGAGTCTATGCAACAGTACAAGGACCAGTTATAAGTTCAGGTTATGAAATTGAAGCTAATGGCAGCTTAGTAAGAGAAGGCTCTCCTAACTCTGGCAGAATACCGAAAGGCGGGATAATCGAGTTTCCTTTACCTACTGAGATTAATACAGCTAACGGTCTAATATTAACTACTGATAAAATCGATTTCGCCACTACTAATAAAATAGTAGAAGCGATAAATAACTCTAACCTAAACCGCCGTGCAGCAGTAGTAGATGGCAGAACCATAAAAATAGAATTAAATGGAGCTGGAGATAATCCAATTGTAGCTTTAGCCCAGTTAGGCGATCTCAGAGTTAATGCTGAGAATGAAGCTAAAGTAGTTATCATGGAAAGAACTGGTACCATCGTAGTTGGTCAAGAGGTAAAACTATCTCCAGTAGCACTTTCTCATGGTGGAATATCTATCACAGTTAGAACGAATAATAATATCTCGCAGCCATTTGTTAATACTCTTGCCAATGTTAATACCGCAACTGGCGGTAGTACTATTAACAATAATACCGGGAGTGGGGCAGGCGGTGGCATAGTCACTCAAAGCTTCTCTAATTCAGCCATTGACTACAGTGACACCTACACTAAATATGTAGAACTCGCAGAAGCCACATCCTTAGCAGATTTAGTCAAAGAGCTTAACAAGATCGGCATTAAAGCTAAAGACATGATTTCGATTATGCAAGCCCTGAAAGCCTCTGGAGCATTACAAGCGGAGTTAGAAGTTATTTAAGGCAAATTCATATGGTGAAATATACTCTGTTAAATATTTTTAAATTAGACAACAGTAGATTCAATAAGACCTTAATTATTATTCTCTTAATCAACCTTATATCCATTTCAGACAGTGAATATATTTTCTTGAAAGCTGGGCAAGCCTACGCAAATCCAGTCAAACTTGGAGCTTTAGAAACCACTCCAGTACAAGTAGTCGCAGAATGGCCTGTAGACAAATACACTCAAGAGGGTGAACATTTTATCGCAAGAGTCGTAGAGGATGTCATCTTAGATAATGGAGAAGTACTTATTCCCAAAAACAGTAAAGTTAAAGGACATATCACGAACATCACTAATGAAAAGAGTTTTAGGCGAGCAGGAAGAGTGGATATTGAATTTAAAGAAATAGTATTCCCTGATAATATAAATTCCATTAAGATACTCGCTGATGGAAGCTTAGTAGAAGATAAGCACAAATTACTTAAAGCTGTAGGACAAGGTTCTGTAAAAGTATTGGGCGGTGCAGCACTAGGAGCCATAATCGGCTTTCGCTTCGCTGGAGTATTAGGCTCATCTTTAAGTGGTTCTAATTTAATGATAGCTGCAGGAACTGGTGCTGGATTAGCTTTAGTCTCTTTTATCTCTGAAAATGGTAAAGAATTGAAAATCGAACCTGGGCTACCGATGACCTTAAGTCTAATGAACATGGAGAATAAAACTTGCACTGAACAAGCCATGCCACAAGCAGACACCAAAGTCTCAGTAAAAATACTAAATAAAAGCAGAGATAAACTTAAATTACAGATAGAAAATAAAAATAATAAAGCTCTGCGTCTCGCTAATTTAAAAGTAGTGGATAATCTAGGCTACGTTAAACACGCCATCAAAACCTTTAGTTATTTCGACAGGCGTGATATACCAGCAAACTCAATACAGGAATATATCGTAGATTTACCAAGTAAAGGAATAGATACTGGTAGATGGCTGGTTCTAACAGATAGTTTTGATAAAGAAGAGTATTTTAGGGTAAAAATTTAAGTTAAGAATTCGAGGATACTTAAGTTTAAAAACATTAATAGCATGAAAATAAACAATGATTTTTCAAATATACCAAGTGAGGTTAAGCTTAACAACTCTCAAGAAAATGGTACAGCAAAAGAATTTGAAGCTATGTTTATGCAGATGATGTTAAAGGAAATGCATCCTAAAATGGAAGGTAACGGTATTTTAGGACCGAGTAAATCAGAAGAAATGTTTCATCAAATTATGGACGAAACTATAGCAAGGGACATGGTCGAAACTGGTCAGACTAAACTCGGTTTACAAGAAGCCTTAGCTCGAGAATATTTTCAAAATTAAGAGTGACTCAAAAACAAAATGCTGGGTATTATATCTATATATGAAAGTCTTAGTTTTCTGCGAAGCTAAAGAAAGCCTAAAAGAGGCTGGGAAGCTGATTCTTAGTGATTCTTCCAAAGAGTTACTAAAGTTTTCCATTAAAAATGTTGGTACAGAAAATGTTTCAGCTCTTATCCTTGGTGAAAATTTAGCTTCTTCGATAGAAGAAATTAAAAATATTGGTCCGGCTAAATTATACTCTCTAGATTCATCATCGGTAAAGATTTTCAGCTCTGACATTTATAAAGCTAAACTAGAAGAGGCTTTTCTTAAAGAATCAGCGAACTTAGTTTTTGCTAGCCACTCTCCAGACACAGAAACTGTTTTAGCTATACTAGCTGCTAAATTAGAAATTAATATCGCGACTGACTGCCTTGGTTTTGATTTTAACGAAAAATCTGTTTTAAGATCCATGTACTCGAATAAACTTTCTTTAAAGTCTTCATTAACGGAAGGAAAGGCTTCTTTCATCAGTTTTAGACCTAATAGTATTCGTATCGAAGAAGAAATCTCGGGAACGAATACTGAACTTGTCAATCTAGATACAGGCTCGGTAGAAGCAAGAATAAAATGTATAGAATTTAAAGCAGCTGCCTCTAAAGAACCTTCTCTCACCGAAGCAGCCATTATTATTTCAGGCGGCAGAGCCATGGGGAACAGTGAGAACTTCAGTATTTTAAGGGAACTAGCTGGAAAAATAGGTGCTGCCGTAGGAGCCTCTAGGGCGGCAGTAGATAGTGGTTATGCCCCTCATAGTATGCAAGTAGGGCAGACAGGTAAAGTGGTTAGCCCTAATCTCTATATAGCTTCTGGAATTTCTGGTGCCATTCAGCATTTTGCAGGTATGGGTTCAAGTAAAGTTATAGTCGCTATCAATACAGATAAAGACGCTCCTATACTTAAAAAAGCTGATTATGCGATCATCGGTGATCTTTTTGAGGTAATTCCAGCTTTAAGCGCATTGCTGTAAAACTCACTCTATAATTAAGTTATGCTTGCCCTAATAATGCCTGAATTTTTTTCTAATGATTTTAATCAGTTCCTATTAGTGAATCAAGCTAATACTTCTTTTTTCTTGATGCTAATTTTTGCTCTAGTGGGCGGACTTCTCTCTAGCCTAAGTCCTTGCGTGCTTAGTCTTTTGCCTTTAAACCTTGCTTACATTGGAACACTTGAGATAGAAGATAAAAAAGCAGCTTTTAATAAAGCTGCTGCATTTGTGCTTGGAGCATCTTTAGTAATGGGTTTACTTGGTGCTTTTAGTAATTTTGCTTTTGCTGTTTTTTCTGAATTCAGATCTATACTTTATTTTGCAATCGGGATCTTCATTCTTCTTATGGCATTGATGGTACTTGGTTTTATTAAAATTCCATTACCACAGCTAGTTACACACATGCCTAAACTACCACCCTTCTTCATCGGCATACTCTTCGCTTTAATCAGCTCTCCTTGCTCTAGTCCCGTCTTATTCGGTGTACTTTCTATGGCTAGTACTGCTGGCTCCATAATTGGTAGCGTACTTGTAATGTTTTTTTATGCTCTTGGCTACACAGCTATTATTTTCTTTGCGAGCGTCTCAGTTGGTCTTATGAAACAGCTGAATTGGTTTAAATATAATAATGTTCTAATAACTAGAATAAGCGCATTCATACTTATTCTAGCTGGATTATTTTACATATTTCTTGCTTTAAGCAGAGGTTTTTAAAATAAAGCGGTAAATCTAAACCAATTCTTAACATAACATTGCTATAACCCGATGAAGAGTTCGAGGTACAAGCATATGAGCATAGTTGATGGTTTTAAAAACTTTTTCGGCGTAAAAGGGCACTGTTGCTTAATTAAAATCACACAAAGGAGCCAAGAAGAAATGATGAAAAAGGCTTCAAGTATTGAGTTTGCAGCTGATTAGATTTAATAATTTATTGATAAGTGAGTAAAAGAGAGTGTTTCAGGCACAAATATCCC
>JAGWWP010000028.1 GCA_018970325.1 Cyanobacteria bacterium REEB446
GGAGTATTAAACAGCACATAGTATTTTTTCTTACGAAAAAATACTATGTGTCAATAATCTGTGATAAAAATATTAGTTGTAGTTAAAAAAATTCCTTCTACTTTTCTCAATTATTGGTTTAATTTTTCAGTCCACTTTACAACTTACTAAATTTAATACAAGAGAAATTAAATTTAAATCCAAGTACAAAAAAAGCAGAAGAGCCTAAGCAAAGAAAGCAATCTCAGAATGGCTTTCACGAACACTAGCTGTAACACAGAAGTAAATCCAAGCTCCTTTCTGAAAAATAGTATCGCTAATTTCAGCCAAGTGCTCAAAGATTCTGCTGAGGACGGTGTTTTCCCTTTTGTAAATATACTCCCTCGCATAGAAGCTTATAAAAAACATTTAAGGGATGAACTAGGTATCACAGATAAACATTATCAAGGACGCACTCCTATAAATGAAAAACAAAAAGCTGGCACAGTAAAAGCACTACGTGATCTATTTAGCTTATCACCAAACGCGAATGATACCGAGGCTAAAAAACTAATTAAAGACTCTCTAAGACAGTTCAGAAGCCAGATGCTAAGAATTAGTGATGATCCTCATACCAGAGAACTTATACAGAAATTAAATCCTAAAATTTTAGATAGAACCGAAAAGATTTTTCAGGAATTGAATGGAATTTATGATTTTAGTAAAGGTTGGCTTCACTCACTTGTTTAGTATATGGGGGATTACCACATAAAAATGGCTCAAGACTTAGGTTTAAGTAACCCCGTTTATCCACCTATGGGTTAATTTATTTACAAGTGACAACAGCAAATCTCAAAACACCCCACGAAAAAGCTCAATAGCAGCAGCCTTCACATCCTCCTGCCCCATAAGTGACTCCCCCACAAGAAAACCCTTAATCCCATAATTCATTAATCGCTTAACATCCTCAGTAGAGCTAATCCCAGACTCAGATATAATAAATCTATCTTTTAATCTATCCTTAAATTCTTCGATAAGATTAATCGTCGTTTCTATATCCACATTAAAAGTATTTAAATCACGATTATTAATTCCTATCAGCTTAGCTGGCGTATTCAGCGCTCTTCTCAGTTCCACTGCATCATGTACCTCTAGAAGTACATCTAAACCTAAATCCTTAGCATAAAAATATAGTAACGCTAACTCCTTATCATTTAAGATAGCTGCTATTAAAAGCACCGCAGAAGCCCCAGCAGATTTAGCTTGTAGAATCTGTCTTTTATCTATAATAAAATCTTTTCTTAAAGTAGGTAGAGAGCTAATCCCTGAGACTATTTCTAAATATTTAAGACTGCCTTGAAAATACTGTTCATCAGTAAGTACTGAAAGTATATGAGCACCACCCTGCTTATAAGCCTCAGCTAGAGAGAGTGGCTCAAAATCTTCACGAATAAGACCTTTACTTGGACTTGCCTTTTTAAGCTCTGCGATTAATACTGGGCCATATGTTTTAGTAAAAACCTCTATCAGTGAAGGTTTACTAAGAATTTTAGTTATACTTTTTTCAGAAATAGCCTTTTCAAGTTTTTCATAGACAGATTCTAAAACAGCCAAACTAGGTAAAAGCTTCAGCTCTTCTTTTTTAGTATTAACTATCTGATTTAAAATACTCATCTAATCATGCCAGCAGCTACAGTATTGTTAGTTATTTCATCTATTAGGATAAACGAGCCAGTAGAACGGCTTTCATTATATTTATCTACTGGAATAGCTTTAAGTAATTTAAACTCCACTCTAGCTATATCATTAAGAGATAGAGTCTCAGCTGTATGCTTAGAAAAATTATTAACATCCAGCTTATACTCTATCTTAGTAGGCATCGCCTTAACCAAGCTAGAACAGTGTTTCAAGTAATATTTTTTACCTAACTGAAAAGGATCTTCACTCATCCAACACAGATCTGCACTAAACTGAGCTTCCAAAGCTGGCTCCTCACCTACTTTCACGAACATATCGCCACGACTGGTATCTATCTCATCCTCTAAACATATAGTCACTGACTGCCCAGCATGAGCTCTATCTAGTTTAGCTTCGTATAAATGAATAGACTTAACTCGTGATTTTTTCTTAGATGGCAGAGATATGATCTCATCCCCGACCTTAATTTCACCACAAGTGATTTTTCCAGCAAAGCCTCTAAAGTCTCTATACTCTGGTGAGTCATTGCGAATTACTATCTGTACAGGCATTCTAAATTTATTAAAACTCTGCACAGTATTTGGGTTAACTGATTCTAAAACCTGCATAATAGTAGCCCCTTTATACCAAGGCATATTATCAGACTGCTGTCGAACTCCAATTTCTGCGTTTTCGTCGTCCTCATGATCCTCATGTACATTGAGTACACTGCGGTCATTCGTCCTCCTCAGCCTTGAACTTGCACGCTCAACAGCAGTCTTATCGTGAAGTTGTTCACCACGATTCACGACATTATCACCAGCTAAAGCTGAAACAGGGATATAAAATATCTGACTCGGCTTAATACCTATGCTATTCATCATTTCATTAAAGCTACTAACTATCTCATTAAATCTAGCTTCTGAGTAATCGACTAAATCCATTTTATTTACAGCGACTATAAAGTAAGGAATCCCCAATAAAGCAGAGATATAAGCATGCCTGCGTGACTGATCTAATATACCATTACGAGCATCGACTAAAATAATCGTAAGATTAGCTGTAGATGCACCAGTCACCATATTTCTAGTGTATTGAACATGCCCAGGCGTATCTGCAATAATAAATTTTCTTTTCGGTGTCGCGAAATATCTATAAGCCACATCGATGGTAATCCCCTGCTCTCTTTCAGCAGCTAAGCCATCTGTAAGTAAAGAAAGATCTATACCATTAAAACCTTTTTTAGCACTGGTTTTCTGCACTGATTCTAACTGATCTTCAAATATAGCTTTAGAATCGAATAATAGTCTACCAATCAAAGTAGATTTACCATCATCCACACTACCAACAGTAGTGAATTTCAATATCTCTGTATCTTTCTTATTTGCAACTAACATCTTCAAAAAGAATTTTATCATGGCACTTATTGCAGAACTCCAATTTCTGCGTTTTTGTCGCCATCAGGAGAGGCTAGACAGCCTCGCTGAGATAAATCCTTCTCTTTAAACTTTCAGCGAAGCTCAAGAGCTGCTTCTTCGGAACATACTCTATAGTAGCCTTATCATTTTCTACAGCTATAACCATAGAACCTGTTAGAAAGAAGGTTTCATAAACTACTGAAGAAATTTTCTTATTATAAAAATCTACGACTTTTATTCCCCAGAAAGGCTTTTTATCTATAAAGATCACACGATGATTAGTGGAGATCAGCAGCCCTAAGCTTTTATTAAAGAACCCTCTCACTGACTCGATAACCTCTTCATCTTGATGCAGCACATCTTTAACAGCCTCATCTTCATGAGAAAACAGAAGACGTAAAGGAACAGAGATTAAGAAAAA
Source organism: Cyanobacteria bacterium REEB446 (assembly GCA_018970325.1). GTDB lineage: Bacteria > Cyanobacteriota > Vampirovibrionia > LMEP-6097 > LMEP-6097 > LMEP-6097. The sequence goes on from JAGWWP010000028.1 coordinate 3,475, forward strand.
AAACTCAGACCAGAATTTCATTATCTATCGACCTGTAATAAAATCCGTCTTAATTCAGCTACGCTCCAAGCTTGAGCGATGCAACCTCTCGGTGCATGAGGTTCATCACCATCAAAGATTTCAGAGACTGAATAATAACCACCATGCTTCAAATGGGAATCGAAATAATTAATCATAGTTCTGATGCGTTTTTTAGTAGCGTCTAAATTATCTGTGGTCTTTAAAAGCGCATCAAAGAAGGGACCTAAAAGCCAAGCCCAGACAGTACCATTGTGATAAGCTGCATCTCTAAGATTTACATCACCTTCATAATGCCCTTTATACTGAGAATCAGCTTTATTTAAAGTCCTCAAACCAAAAGGTGTAAGTAATTCTTCCTCTACTATTCTTACAAGAGAAACCTGCTCGAATTTACCTAAAGGCGAATATTCAAGTGAAATAGCTAATAGCTGATTAGGTCTTAGTTGCTTATTTGGAATTAAAGTAGGACTCTGAGAACCATTTACATAAGTAGGTAAAACATAATCAGCAAGATAACCCTTATCCTCTAACCAAAATACTTTCGTATAATTCGCTTTAACTTTATCCTTAAGGTCTGAAACTTTATCTTTAAAAGGATCTTTAAACTCTATCGCTAACTCCTCTACGAAGGATAGAGCATTAAACCATAAAGCGTTAATTTCGACGAGCATTCCCCTGCGAGGCGTTACAGCAAGACCATTAACTCTTGCATCCATCCAAGTAAGTGAATCCTGCTCAGTACCAGATTCTATTAAACCTAGATCATTAAATTTAAGATGAGCTGAACGTCCCTCCACATAAGCATTAATAATATCTTTAAGGTCTTCCCAGAATTCTTTTTTGATCAAGGATAAAGAACATTTCTTCTTATAATAAAACTGTTGTAAAGCCCAGAATAGCCACAGAGAAGCATCTACACTGTTGTAAGCAGAATGCTCAACATCATCACCTATCATATTTGGGATTAAACCATGCCGCTTAAAGTCTAAGAAACGTTTAAATACTTTAGTAAACTCTTTTTCCAGAGATGTTTCTAGAAGTATACCTGGTAAAGAGATCATAGTATCTCTTCCCCACTCACCAAACCAATGATAGCCTGCAATTATAGAATAAGTATCATTTTTACTTTTAATCAAAAACTGATTAGCTGAATAAGTTAGCTGAGAAAGCATGTCAGCATTTTTTAAATTATTAGATTTAATCAGCTTCGCTCTTCTAGAGAACTCTTCACTCCATAAGGATTTTAAAGATTTTTTTAATTCACCAGAATTATGAACTGCGACATAAACTGATTTCTTGGACTCCAGCTTCAGAGAGATAACCCCTGGGCAAGCAAGATCTTCTTCATAGTCATAACCTCGATCTAATTCCTCTGGATATAAAAAATTTTCATACCAGCAAGAAAATTCCTCTACTTTAAAATCTTCACTCAAAGATATTTTCAGCTCTGAAAGTGATGGATATGGTTTATATGAAATAGTTTTTTCCTCTCTAGAATAATCAAAATTAAAAGTGTCATTCTCTTTACTCAAGTGATTAAAATTTCTAAAAGCCAGAAAAGGCCTTAAATTTAGATAAATTAAATTTAAATCTCGATCTCTAGAAAGATTTTCATAAGTATATTTAATTAGAGTGATATCTTGACCGTATACCATTAAAAGTTCTTTGGTAATCTGTGAATTATGATTTCTAAAAATCCACTTGGGATTTAGTTCTTGATTAAATTCTAAATTTAAAAGTTTCTCTTGGTCTGGTACTACGACTCCTGGTGAAAAGTAATTCTTACTTAAGTAGAACTCATCATCACCAATAAAAACAGTCTCATCGAATTTAGAAAGAAGAACGAACCTATGCTCAAAGCCGGGCTGCCTGCAAACTAAAAGACCATGATATCTTCTTGTATTACAGTTTTCGATTGAACTTGATGAATAGGAGCCAAGTCCATTAGTATCCAACCACTCATCCCTCACCAGAAGCTTATTATCTAAAGTACTTTGCAGCAAAGTCGCCATATGATTAATATACATCAAAGTTATAAAAACCTGTTTTTTATAAAATCGCAGGAAAACTAAAAATTAATTACTCTATAATTATCCTTATATGACAAAAGTTTTGATGTACGGCTGGGAATTTCCTCCTTACATAAGTGGTGGACTCGGCATAGCATGCCATGACTTGACCAAGGCCCTTAGTGAGATCGGGACTAAAATTACGTTTGTTCTTCCGACACTACAAGGCAAAGCAGATATAAATCTTCACCTAGACCTTGTTTCCAGCTCAGATCACGTAATAGAAGAAACTCAACAAAAAACTCTTAGCTATGAAGAATTCAAAGAAAGAATGGATGTCATCGGTATAGAAAGTACTTTAAGACCTTATTTCACAGAAAAAAGCTATCAAGAATTCATCGAAAGACTTATTAACAAAGGAGCAATACTCAAAGATCATCAAAACTTTTATAAACTGTCTCTTACTGGTCAATATGGACCAGATTTAATCAGCGAAGTATTTCGTTACGCTTATGTAGCTGGAAAGATCGCAGCAAAAGTTGAGCATGAGGTTATTCACACTCATGACTGGCTTACTTTTCTTGCTGGAGTAGAAGCTAAGCGTATCAGTGGTAAACCATTAATCTGCCACGTTCACGCTCTAGAAACAGATCGTAGCGGAATTAATGTTAATCAACAGATCTATGAAATAGAAAAAATGGGCTTACACGAAGCGGATAAAATTATCGCTGTAAGCTTTTTAACGAAAAATAATATAGTAAATTACTACGGTATCGACCCTAATAAAATAGAAGTCGTACATAACGCTGTTTCTAAAAATAAATCTACACAAAGAACTGAATATATTAAAAAAAACCCAGATGAAAAACTCATACTGTTTCTTGGCAGAATAACTTTTCAAAAAGGCCCTGATTATTTTATTGAAGCCGCAGCTAAAGTCCTAAAACACTTTCCTAAAGCTAGATTTGTCGTAGCTGGCAGTGGAGACATGATGCATAGACTCATAGAAAGGACTGCCGAACTTAAAATAGGTAGGAATGTTCATTTTACGGGCTTTTTGAAAAGACCAGAAGTAGAAGAGTTATTCGCCTCTAGTGATTTATATGTAATGTCCAGTGTTTCAGAACCTTTTGGAATTTCTTGTTTAGAAGCTATTCTCTTTGATGTACCTGTAATCATATCTAAGCAGTCTGGCGTTTCTGAAGTTTTATCTAACGCTTTAAAAGTGGATTTCTGGGACGTAGATGAATTAGCGAATAAAATCCTTAACGTATTAAGTCACCCTGCTTTAAGTAAAGAGCTGCAAGCCCAGTCATCAGAAGAGCTTAAGCATATTCAGTGGGAAAAATCTGCGATCAAGGTAGAAGAGATTTACAGAAAACTTACTCCAGTACATTCTTAATAATTGCATGTTTGCAAGCAGTCCCAGTAATCCCCTATTTCTTTTTATCAAAAGATGTAATAAGATTTAGTTATGCCAAGCATCTGCTTTTACTTTCAAGTACATCAGCCAAAAAGACTTAAACGCTACACAATTTTTGATATAAATAAATCCCACTTCTACGAAGCAGACGACGCTAATTCCTCTATCATGCGTAAAGTAGCTTATAAGTGCTACTTACCCACTAATCAGTTAATGTTAGAGCTGATTAAAAAGCACCATGGGAAGTTTAGAATTTCTTATTCCATTTCAGGTGTAGCTATTGATCAGATGAAAAAATATAGCCCTGAGACATTAGATTCCTTTAAAAGATTAGCTGAAACGGGTTGTGTAGAATTCATTTGTGAGACTTACTATCACAGCTTAGCTTTCCTTTATTCTAAAGATGAATTTAAACTACAAGTAGAAAAACAGAGACAGTTAATCAGAGATGAGTTTGGCCAAGAACCTACTACATTTAGGAACACCGAATTAATTTATAACAATGAAGTCGCTAAAGCAGCAGAAGAATTAGGTTTTGATACTATACTCGCGGAAGGTGCAGATAAAATACTAGGCTGGCGTAGTTCTAATTTTGTGTATCAGCCATCGAACTGCGAGCACATTAAATTATTACTTAAAAACTATCAGCTCTCAGATGATATAGCTTTCAGGTTTTCAAATCGTGGCTGGGCGGGCTATCCACTTACTGCTTGTAAATTTGCTCATTGGGTACATGATCTAGACGGTAATGCTGAAGCTATAAATTTCTTTATGGACTATGAAACTTTTGGGGAGCATCAGTGGGAAGACACTGGTATTTTTAAATTCCTTTATGCATTACCTGATTATATTTTTAAGAATCCTCAGTTCGAATTTAATACACCATCTGAGGTAGCTAAAAAATACCCAGCAAGAGATAGATTAGATGTACCATATTTCGTATCATGGGCTGACACTGAGCGTGACCTAACGGCTTGGAAAGGGAATTTCCTCCAGGATGATGCTCTGGAAGCGATTTTCAAACTTAGAGAATCCGTCTATCGCACCAATGATGAATCATTGATAGATACATGGAGAGCGCTTACCACTTCTGATCACTTTTACTACATGTGCACCAAATGGTTTGCAGATGGTGATGTGCATAAGTACTTTAACCCATATGAAAGTCCTTATGAGGCATATATAAACTATCAGAATGTATTAAAGGATTTTAGTCAAACTGTGGAAAAAGCATTAGAGGTTGAATTAGTATGAAATTTGTATTCGAAGTTAGTTGGGAAGTGTGTAATAAAGTAGGTGGTATTCACACCGTAATAGCCTCTAAGGCATTAGAAGCCACTAAATTCTATGGAGATGCGTATATTGCGATAGGCCCAGACACTGGTAACTATAATGAATTTGAAGAAGTACACGGTGATGCTTTCTTTGAAAAAGCTAAAGCTGAATTGAATATTGCTGGTCTTCAAGCTAAATTTGGCAGATGGAAGATACCTTATTCACCTAGAGTAATTTTGGTGTCTAATTTTAAAGAAAAATTCCAGATCGGCAGACTACTCTTTACTTTCTGGGAGCAGTTCGGTGTAGATTCTTATGAAGGTTCATGGGACTATGTAGAACCCATACTATTCTCGACTACAGCGGCAGAAGTTATTGCTACTATTACGAGGACCTGCTTTGATCACCAAGACACCGCGGTAGCACATTTTCACGAGTGGATCTGTGGTGCTGGAGTACTTTACTTGAATAAAAATATGCCTAAAGTAGGTACAGTATTTACTACACATGCGACAGTACTTGGTAGAGCTATGGCTCATCATAATTCCATGTACTACCATGAGCTAGAAATGAGTACTGAAGTTGAGCATAAGGCTTACACTCATGGAGTTAAGAGTAAACACTCTCTAGAAGCTATTTCGGCTAGGACTGCGGACTGTTTTACCACTGTAAGTGAATTTACAGGTAGAGAATCATTCCTTATTCTTAACAAGAGACCAGATTTAATCGTTTATAACGGTCTTGATAAGAGCGATGCATCAAGAAATCTTCCTCAGATACAGAAAAATAAACGAAAAGTTCTTGACCTCTGTGGCCATTTCTTAGGTGAAACATTACCAGATAATTCACAGATTTGGATTAGCTCTGGTCGCTATGAATTTAAAAATAAAGGTTATGACTTAACTCTTTCTGCGTTAGCTAATTTAAATACTAAATTACCTGAAAGTGCAGCTCCTATAGTAATGCTATTTTTAATTGCAGCCGATCATACTAAAGTCGATAATTATCAGTGGGGAGCAGCTCAGGATGAGAATCACAGACCTATAGCGATTTCTCCAGTCTACGACGAAGAACACGATCAGATAGTTAACTCGGTTAAATACTACGGGCTTGATAAAAAATCTTCTAAAGTTAGACCTATTATGTCAGCTCTTTATTTAGATGGAGCTGATGGTATTTTTAATATGACCTATGAAGATGTCTTAAGAACTGCCGATTTAAGTTTATTCCCTTCATTCTATGAACCATGGGGCTATACTCCACTTGAAAGTGCGGTAGAAGGAATTCCGACTATTACTTCTGATTTAGCTGGCTTCGGTCATTGGGTTCACACATTAGATGGCGAATGGTCAGATTTAGTAAAAGTTCTTACTCGTAAAAATAAATCCTATGATGATTCAGTAAATAACCTTGCAAATATGCTTTTAGACTTTGCTTTAAGTGGTTATCGTAATAAAGATTTAGCTAGAGCGAAATCTGAAGAACTGGCTAAAGAAATTACTTGGGAAAAAATATTCCCGAATTACAGAAAAGCTTATGAAATAGCTAGAGCTAAAGGTTATGCACGCTTAGTTTCAGTTCCTAATGAGCATATTAATAATCCGTTTAAAAAAGCTGAGTCCTTTACTATTGGCCAAGGAGAGAAAGTTAGCTTAAACCTTCTATCCATAGACGTTCCGCTACCTAGTAAATTAGCTGGCTTAAATGAACTAGCTTATAATATCTGGTCTAGCTGGGATAAAGATTCCAGAGACTTATTTAGATCTCTGAATCCCGTTCTATGGGAGTATTTCGATCACAGCCCGATGAAAGTTTTACGCAGTATTCCTTACGCTGAGTTAGTTGAGCTTGAGAATGATGCTGATTTCAATCAAAGATTTGAAAGAGTTTATCAGAGCTTTAAAAAATATATGGGTGAAATTAACACTCGTGAATTAATAAATCACCATGAGCCTCTTGTAGCTTACTTCTCTATGGAGTATGGCTTACATGAAAGTATTCCTATTTATGCAGGTGGACTCGGTATACTTTCGGGTGATCATATGAAAGGTGCTTCTGATCTTGGTCTTAACATGATTGGCGTAGGACTCTTTTATAACGAAGGTTATTTCACTCAGGAGATTGATCACACTGGTCATCAAGTAGAGCACTACCCTAAACAGGATTGGAAGACTCTGCCGATGAAAGTATTACTGAATCAAGAAGGAAATCCAGTTAAGATTCCAGTAGAATTTCCTCATAAGATAGTCTGGACTAGAGTTCTAGTCATGCAGGTAGGTAAAGTTCCTGTATTCCTTTTTGATACAGACATAGATGATAACGATTTCGAGGATAGAGGTATTACTGCGAAGCTCTATGCTGGAGATAGACGCATGCGTATTAAGCAAGAAATTCTTGTAGCTATCGCTGGTGTAAGGCTTTTAAAAGACTTCTTAAGTTTAAATCCAGCTGTTTACCACCTGAATGAAGGTCACTGTGCTTTTATAGCGGTAGAAAGATATAGAAGAATGACTCAGCAAGGTTACACACCTCAAGATGCATTTAACTCTATTAAATTCTCAACAGTATTTACTACGCATACACCAGTTGCCGCTGGTAATGAGACTTTCGATCTTAGCTTGATGCACGAGATGCTAGGTCAGATCTTTAATTCGATGAACGTTCCATTTGAACAGTTCCTAGAGCTTGGGCGCGATGAACAAAACCCACATGTCTTTTCTATGACAGTACTTGCTTTAAATATTTCAAGTAAAAGTAATGCTGTAGCTCAGCTTCATGGTGATGTAGCCTATGAAATGTGGAAACACGTTTTACCTAAAGATGATCCTAATCATTTAGGCTATGTAACGAATGGTGTTCATCTTGGTAGCTGGCTTGGTGACTCGATTAAAGAAATCTACTCTCAAGAAATGGAAAATATTTCAGATGAGCTAATTTGGAAAAAACACCAAGAGCAAAAACTTCATTTAATCGACTTTTTAAAAGCTAAAATCCTTAATGATTACACTCGCAAAGGAGTCGATCTTGAGCTTATTAAGCAGATTATTGATAGTTTAGATGAAGATACTATGCTCATTGGCTTTGCTAGAAGATTCGCTGAATATAAGAGGGCTGGCTTAGTCTTTAATGACCTAGAAAGACTTCAGAAAATACTTTCTAATAGTTCTAAACCAGCGACGATTATATTTGCTGGTAAATCACACCCTAATAGCGGTGGTGGTAAGGACATTATTCGAGAGATATATAAGCATGTTCTAGATCCTAAATTCCTTGGACGTATCATTCTACTAGAGAACTATAATATGCACACTGGTAGGCTATTAACGCAAGGTACTGACGTATGGCTTAATAACCCTGTTATTAAAATGGAAGCTTGCGGTACTAGTGGTATGAAAGCTGCTGCTAATGGTGTTCTAAACTTATCTATTCCAGATGGCTGGTGGCATGAGGGTTATAACCCAGAAATAGGCTGGTCTATACCTTACTCCACTAATCCAGACTATAATTCGATGTGCAGTGAAGAAGCTCAGAGTATTTATAAGCTTTTAGAAGAAAATGTTTTACCTTCTTTCTATGCGAAAAATGCTCAAGGCTATTCTCCAGAATGGGTTAAGATGATGCGTGCATCTATCCTTCAAGTATCTAAAGGCTTTGGTACTGACAGAATGCTTACTGATTACAATGAAAAGATGTATCTGCCTTTGATTAATAAGAGCTTCAAAATCGCACAAGTTAGATAATCGAGACCGCTTTACAACTCCATTTTCTGCGTTGCAATCTCAGGGGGGGCCGCGTGTAGCCGAATGAACAAGTTCAAGGCTGAGGAGGACGAATGACCGCAGTGTACGGGGGTAATTTCCAGCGATGCCGAGCATGCGACATTAATGTCGTATGCGAGCAAGCGGAAATACAAGCTTGATTTATCAAGCTTACATGAGGATCATGAGGACGACGAAAACGCAGAAATTGGAGTTCCGCTACACGCCCCAGTTACAACTGAGTAGGATTCGGTGCATCTCCGTAAACCTCTTTAGGATCGAAAGTCTTTTCTGCTTCAGTATATTCAAGCTTCAAACCATTAAAAGTTAAATTAGTGTCATGTTTCAGATCATCACCGAAGGGTAGTTTTCTATAGAAGCATGATTTATAACCTACGTGACAGCTAGCCCCAGAACCAGTTACCTCGACTCTTAACCAAACACAATCCTGATCATCATCTACATAAAACTCTTTAATTTTCTGCACTAGTCCACTAGTAGCACCTTTATGCCATAAAACTTTACGGCTTCTACTGTAATAAACAGCCTCACCTAAGCGAAGCGATTCTAACAGAGCCTCTCTATTCATATAGCCCTGCATTAAAAGCAAGCCAGAAGTGTATTCAGTAGTAACTACAGGGATTAAACCATGCTCATCAAATTTAGGAGCAAATTCATAACCCTCTTCTACCTGTTCTATAGTTTTTCTCTCTCCGATAAAATCTGACATAGATAATATTTTACATTATTCGGCAGATTCTTAAATATTTTGGGTCTTATATTAAATCCATCGTATTGTATTGATACTATATAAAATAAACATAATAAATGCAATACCCGCTCGTTAAGCAACAACAAGAAGCCGTCAGAATATTCCAAGACTTAAGAAAAAGGGGAAAAGGATTCTCTGGATTAAGGCCAGCAGAGATTAAAGAAAAATTAGATGAAAGGCGTGAGTTCTTTAAGAAAGAAAAACCAGAACCTTATCCAACACGAAGATTATTAACCCTCGCGCACAGTGCTTACCAAGAAGAATTGAAGCAGACCTTAAATGATTTAATAAAATTCGCCGCTATCACTAATTCAGAAGTACCAGCACCACTAAAATTAAATGCAATAATTCAAGCCAACTTAGAAACCCCTAAAACTTCAACAAAAATAGATACTGAAATTGACTATTTACCCGCTCTTTATTCAGCCATGATGATCAATAATCAAGGAGCTTTATATAGACAGCTAAATACTTCTTTAAGAATACTTGAGGCCCAAAAAGAAAATAATAATGGCTTTCTATTAAGTTCAGAAGCCCCAGATGCCCACAATGACTGTTCTTTAATAACTCAAGAAACTCATAGAGTCCTAAGCAATATTGAAAAGATGCTACTTATGGCAATCAAACATTTAGGATTTCATGAAGTATCTGGAGCTAAGTATGCTGCACTCGCTGTCTATGGTGAAACTAATAATAATTTTCATGACTTTGTTTTATCTAGTAATAACGATCCTAAATTTGAACATTTTGGTAACCCTAAAATGCGTAGATGTGCAGAAGACTCCCTAAGACTCCTAGCTAAAGAGAATCAGCTTGACAATAAAAAATTAAAATATTTATTTTTAATGAGAGAACCTTACCCAGAGGGATACGGCGATAATAATAATGGTGTTTTTAATTTTTCAAAATTAGTACCTTGTAAAAGCTGTTTACAGCATTTACAAAAGCTTTACGAGGATGGTGGAAGCTTAATTATAGTAGCGAGTATAAATCAAGGTAAGTCTTTAGAAGAATCATTAGACCAATCAAAGACAGATCAATCACAACAACAAAATTACTTACTTGAAGATCAACAAAAAGATGATATGAGAATAATTTACCCACAGGGTTTAAAGCACTGTTTTATTGAAATACCAAATAAAAATTTATCCAGAATAATAGTGGAAAAAGACATTGGAAGTAACGTGCTAAAGCAGGGTGCACAGTGCCAAAATTCTAGAAAAGTTTTCACTTTCGGAGAATGGCTAAAAGATCAGCAGCTCAAAGAGGAAGCAAGAAAATTATTTACAGGTGCGAAAAATCCATTCGAAAAAATAGCTGCTAACCAATCCAGCACAAGATCTTTAGCACCGTAAAATCCTTAATAAAACCGTGGCAAAACTCCATTTCGCTTCGTTTTGAGCATGTTTTATATATGGGTCTTTATCTAAGGTAAAAAAGTGGTACCCAAGGCCGGACTTGAACCGGCACGAACCAAAGGGTTCAACAGATTTTAAGTCTGTTGCGTCTACCTATTCCGCCACTTGGGCTAGTACCATGAGTAATTCTACAATGGATAAGTTTTTATTTATGCTTAAATCAGTAAAATTATTAATTTTTTAAATTTTGGGCTTCATCTATAAAGTGCAAATTTTATCAAGTTGGTCATCATGGCTTTAACATGATATTTTGGAAATATACTATGCAAAAGAAAATATCTACTGATACCCGTGACATAGAAATAGGAGATCGCTATTTAGCTTTAATCGGTGAAAAATTCGATGGTCATAATTTTATAGCAGAAGCTCTAGAGAAAGGAGCTGCCATGATTTATTCGTCTAAGGATTTTAAAACTTTAATTGAAGATATTAAGCAGCAAATTATCACTGAAAATAAAGCAAATGATCTTAATACTAAATCAGAAGATCAGCAAAAGAAAATTTCAAAATTAGAAGCTAGTAAAAATATTTTATCTGAAAACCAAAACAAACTCATCATCGTCAAAAACACTCTAGAACAGTATCAGAGACTTGCTACTGAGTATAAAGATACAGTAAATCCACTAGTAATAGCTATTACAGGCAGCAATGGTAAAACCACGACTAAAGAAATGCTAGCTGCCATTCTAAAAGACCATTTTAAAATTCATTACAGTGACGCTAATTTTAATAATGAAATCGGTGTGCCTAAGACCATTTTAGCCATGCCAGAAGATACAGAAATTTTAATTCTAGAGATGGGGATGCGCGGGCTTGGGCAGATAGACTTACTCAGTAAAATAGCTAAACCTAATATTTGTGTTATAACCTGCATTGGGAGTGCTCACATAGAGATTCTTGGCTCTAAAGAAAATATTAAAAAAGCGAAGATGGAGATCATAAACCATATTCAAGATTATGAATTTTCTGATTTCACTTTAGGTAATTCTTCTAATAAAAACCCTTCAGAGAAATTTCTAAATTTAAGTGAACAGAAAATCCTGCCAAAAACTTTTATCATCGATGAAAATCTGCACAGTGAGCTAGAGAAAAATGATTTTATAAACCCTAATACTAGTAAGCCTCTCAGCGTAAAAGAAATCCTAAAATTCAGCTCAGAAGAGAAATTTAAATTAAATGTAATAACGAATCAAGGCATAATCAGCGATGCTAACGCCGTCTATGAAGCAGCTAAAATATTAGGTTTAAATTTTGATCAAACCCAATCAGGGTTACTAAATTATCAAGCATTAGGAGGCAGGGGCAGTATCTATAAAGATAAGCATAATAACATTTATATTAACGACGCTTATAATGCTAGCCCTGAATCACTCTTACTCAGCGTTAAAGGTATTTTAGATAAATTTATAGATCACGAAATTTTAATAGTAATCGGTGAAATTTTAGAAAATGAAGCTGAGTTAATAGAGAAATCAGTAAATGAAATTCAGGAACTCTGCTCTGATAATCCTAAATCCAAGCTGCTTGATTTTAGAAATATGTCAGGCGAACTCAGATTAGGAGTGTTTTTAAAAGAACTGAATTTAGGAATAGATGCTGATAGAAGCTTGGAAAATATTACTTATAAAGAATTAAAAGCTCTAACAGCTACTACTTCTCAAACATCTTCAAACACAAACTCAGCTCCTCAAGAGCCTTATAGAATAATCTATTTAAAAGGGTCTCGGGGAGCTAGGCTTGAAGATTTATTGTTTTAGTAATTAAGCTGCTTTTTGGCAATGAGGACAAGTCTTTGTCCATTCATTGTTTACTGAAAATTGTGGAGAAATATTTTTAGTAGGAGTATTAAACCAGTCTGCTGTTATCTGTTTTTTCTGTGCATCCAAAGACTCTATTATTTCTTTTTTCTGCTCAGAACTAAGATTATATTTTTCAGCAATCTGACCAATAGCTTCCACAGCTCCTTCACGAGTATTAATACCACTCTGCTTTAATAGCTCACCTAAAGTTTTCGTAAGATTCTCAAAAGCTTTATTGCTAGTTTGACCATCTTCTCTAGTTACGCCATTTTTATAGGCAAAAAGTTTATTATCAAGATATTTAAGGGAACTTTCCCATGAAGATACTGCTTTTGCAGTCTTTTCTGGATCTTGACTATCAAGTGCTTCAGTCTTTGGCTGAAACATCTCTTTAAGAAAGCTTAGTAAAGCTTTTCTCTCTGTGGTCTGAGTATTTGAAGGCACAGCAGTAAAAGCAGCACTATTAACTCCAAGTTCCTCACACAACATTAAACCACCCATAGCTCTCTCTGCCATATTTCTTCTTGACATATTATTTCTCCTTTGTTTTGTAGAATCTTTTAATTTTTTCTAAAATCATCAATCTCTTCCCCAATACAAGAGAAATCTTATTTTATTTTTGATAAAGATTTCTAAGTTTCATTAAAAATCTTCTTAACAGACTTTTAAATATACAAAGCCCTGTAAATCCAATAATTAGTTAAAACCCGCTTAACATAATTTTTTGTCTCACTAAAAGGAATCTCTTCCACAAATAAATCAGGATCTGCTGCATTTGGGGAGAGAGACCAAGTAGAAACTCTCTGCGGGCCAGCGTTATAAGAAGCTACCGAATAAATCATATTTCGATTAAATTTTCTAAATACCTCTTCCATAAACTGAACCCCCAACTTAATATTAAGCTCGGGCTTGAAAAGATCTTCTGGATTAGGCTTCGGTAATTTTAAAACTCTAGCCACATCATTAGCTGTAAAAGGCATTATTTGCATTAAACCTATAGCCCCAACTGGGCTTACTGTATTTAACTGATAGGTAGACTCCTGCTTTATTAAAGCGTGCACCATAAAAGGATCTAAAATAGATTCAGCTGGAAGGCTGTCGCCGATTAAATCTGCGTAGAGTAAAGGATAAGCAACCTGATAAAGCTGATGTACCTCAGAGTCATTTAAATCACTAAGATCTTTTACTAGCTCTTGAGCTAGAGTAATCGACTTTAAAGTATCACCAACAAGCGAACTTGCTCCAGCTAAAAACTTTTTATCAAAGGTTTCAGGATGCCTTAAAGCTTCAGCCTCTATATGATCAAAGCTTTTCGTAATATAGAGCTCAGCCATCTCATTACCATACTGCTCTCTTAACTTAGGTTCCGTAAACAGTTCTGGCATTTTCCAAGAACTAAGATGCACTATAGAAGATTTACTTGGGAGTAGATACCATTTCTCTTTACTAAGTTTATTCGTCTCTAATATATCCTTAGCTCTAAAAGCATAATAATCGAGTGGGTGTGCGGCGATTAAATTATTAAAAACACGGCGAGCCTCATCATTACTGTTTCTTTCTAAATGAATTTTCCCCATCCAGAACGCCACAAAAGAATGCGACTTAGCATTAGGGAATTTTTGCCAGTGTTCGTGATAGGTTTTCTCTGCTAGATGATAGGCTTTACGCTTATAATCGAGCCAAAAAACTCTAGCCATACTTTCAGCAGCATAATTACTATCTGGATATTTCTGAAACAGCTCTTCATAGTCAGTCTTAAGCTTAGTCACCTCAGCGATAGACCAGAGTAATTCATCCTGATTAGCTTTCGCCACTGCATAAATTTCTTTAAAACTAGGTAAAAGATTCGTCGAATCATCTAAAGTTTTTAAAGCCTCTAAAAGCTGCTGTGATACAGCAAGAGACTCTGTCAGCTTAAGCTTGTCTACCAAAAATGCTTTAGCTAAATCATACTGCTTATTTTTCGCTAAAGTTCTAGCATAAGGTAAATAAAATTTATCAGTAAAATCCACAGCACTAGAATCGAAATACTCTATAGCTTTTTCATAATTCTCTAAATGATAGTAGACCAAGGCTATATCATTTCTATACTGCTTTAAAGCCTCTATACCAGCCATCTCTTCGACAGCGAGTGCAGCAAGATTAGCATTTGGTGACTTCTGTATATATTTCACTAATTTTTCATTTCTAATTTCAGGATCTTCACTTAAATTAGCTAAATAATAATCAGCACCTAGAGCGTACTCTGAATCAGGATATTTATTCTGGACTTCTGTAAAAAGCTTAGTCGCATTCTCTTTCAAACTCTGTCTAAGATACGACTTCGCCAGCATATATTTAAACTCTGGCTCATTCGGTAATACTTCTATTAATTTCTCTAAAGTATTTACTATCGCAGACTCGTCACCTACCTTAGCAGCATAATCGAGTAATATTTTCTTAGAGAAGCGTGGAAGGTAGTTATAGTCTATATCATAAGAATAAATATAAGCTATCATCGGCTCCCCCAAAGAATTAGCCAGCCTAGAAATTAAATATTTCCTGCGATTCTCAAGTAAACTAGACTTAAACTTAGTTTTAATCAGCTTCTTTAATTTATCTTGAGAAGAGAGATTCGGATTTTCAGTGATTTTATCTAAGGCTTTATTCGAAATTTTTTCGCCTAGGTCGATTTTTTTAGGACTTTCAGCAGAACCAAAAAGCGTAAAAGTATAATAAGCGAAGCCTAAAAATAGGCTCAGTGATAGAAAAAAATATAGAGGTAAGTATTTTTTCATCTCGAATAATTATAATGCTTTAGTAATCGCCCGTCCCATAACTATGTAATCAGCCCCACTCGCTATAGCCTTCTCTGGGGTCATAATACGCTGCTGATCATCACTATTAGTATCAGCAAATCTAATCCCTGGACAAACTGTTAAAAAATTATTTCCACACTGCTTTTTAATTAAATTAGCTTCATGAGCTGAACATACCACTCCATCTAAGCCCGCTTCTTTAGAATTTAAAGCTAGCTTCAGAACATAATCTTCTAATGTAGTATTAATTAAAAGATCGTCCCTGAGCATATCCTGAGACATACTAGTAAGTATGGTAACTGCGATTAATTTAGTTTTAGGTGAGACTTCTTTTATCGCGTCAGCAGCAGCTTTCATAACAGCCTTACCCGCAAAAGCATGAATATTAGTAATATCTACATTTAACTTAGCTATAGCTTTTAAGGCTGATGCAGTGGTATTAGGGATATCATGAATTTTCAGATCTAAAAAAATCTTAAAACCCATATCCTGAATTTCACGCAGCATCTCTGGTCCTTCACTATAAAACAGCTCCATGCCGATTTTAACCATCGCAGGACTGAAGCTTTCATCATTACAACGTTTCAGAAATTTAAAAGTTTCCTCTTTAGAAGAAAAATCTAATGCAACTATTAATTTATTTAAGGCTTCTGAGTTTAGTTTAGGCATGATATGTATTCTATATTAGGTGTTTTTTAATACCTCAATATAAAAATTTTCAAAATCTTGAAGATGATTATTTAAGATGCTTTCTAGTATAGAAATGTCTAAATTATCATAAGCATGTACTGCAATATTACGAAAACCTACCATCTTAATTAATCTTTGTGAAAGCTCATTGCTTATAATATTGTTTTTAGCCAATAATACAAAACTATCTTCCATTGAATTTGTGCTACCAAGCTGATTTACTGAGATAATATGAGTTGCTATATCTATAGAAGCTTGTATCGCACGCTCTAGATTAATGACTACAGCATCTTGAGTTTTGAAATCTGCGAGGCTAGAGCTATCTAAGTTGTTCGTATAGTTTTTAATACTATTCAAGCAGTTTTGAATATTGCCGATTTTTTGCCTGATTAGGTCTTGGTTGAGTTTCATAGTTCATTTATTTCCCTAAATTCTTATAAAGCTCTCTATTCGTGATTTGCAGATCATGATATAAATTCACAGTTTTGATTTTCCATAACTCATAATCTAGAGAGGAATTAATAAAAACGATTTGGTGATTTTTGAGAATTTCCATAGAGAGTATGGTATTCGCTGTATTTAAACAACAGAGATCTATATCTGGCAGTATATCTATTTCAGAAAGAGAGCTTGAAATATCTAAAATGTTTAAAGGCTTTTTATAATCAGTTAAGTAAGCTATATCTATATCACTAGTGGCTTTAGCAGTTTTATTAGCTTGAGAACCATAAATTAATACTGCATCTAAAGCAGCATTAGACTGAAGTTTAGCTGTGATCGCCTTAATGAACGCTTCTAACATGATTTAAGGCAGCTCCAATAATTTCATTTAGTGATTTAATTCCTTCACTCTCTAAATGATTCTCTAAAGCTTTTATAAGCTCAGGGCAAGCAAAGGGATCTATAAAATTAGCGGTACCTACTGCTAAGGCTGAAGCTCCAGCGAAAAAAAACTCTAAAGCATCATCCACAGACTGAATCCCACCCATGCCGATGATAGGTAAATTCACTTCACTTGCCACTTCATAGACCATACGAATAGCGACAGGTTTAATCGCAGGTCCAGAAAGACCGCCACTGCCTCTCGCTAGAATAGGCTTGCGAGTTTTTAAATCTATACGCATACCTAAAAGAGTATTAATCAGCGATAATCCATCAGCTCCAGCTCGCTGAGCAGCTTTAGCCATAGATACTATGCTAGTTACATTAGGCGAGAGTTTAACGAAAAGCGGAATATTTATCACCTTCTTCACCTCTCTAGTTAAGACTTCTAGAGACTCTTCATTAGAACCGAATTGTATACCGTTATGTACATTAGGGCAGGAGACATTAAGCTCAATCGCAGAGACATTCGCGACCTGACTAAGTTTCGCGCAGGTACTTACATAATCTTCGATTGAACTGCCAGCGACATTAGCAAAAATCGCTGTATCATACTGAGACAAAAAAGCTAGCTCTTCAGCTACAACCTTTTCCACACCAGGGTTTTGCAGCCCTATGGAGTTAAGCATACCACCTGGTGTTTCAGCTACCCTCGGCGTCCAGTTTCCAGTACGCGGCTCCCAACTAGTAGCTTTAATCGCTATGCCACCTAAAACAGAAAGATCATAAAACTTAGCATACTCTCTACCGAAGCCAAAACAGCCTGAAGCTGGCATTATCGGGTTCTTTAATTTAATTCCAGCTATTTCAGTAGCGAGTAAGTTCACGGTCTATGATTTTAGCAGTTTGTCAGCTTATAATGAAGACTAGTCACTATGTCTGCCAGCAATTTTAATACAGCGAATCTTACTTATCGTCAATTAATTGGTAATGGACAAACCTATAATGTACCTCATTTTCAACGTGATTATAGTTGGAGTAATGAAGAATGGGATGATTTGTGGCTTGATATTAATAATTTAATACGTGAAGATGAAGATGCACACTATATGGGTTATCTGGTTCTAAGATCCAAAGATAGTAAAAATTTTGATATTGTTGATGGTCAGCAAAGATTAACTACACTTAGCATCCTTGCCTTAGCTGTTTTAAAAAACTTTGAAAGATTCATTAAAGAAGGCGTGGACCCTGAAAACAATAAATTACGTCAAGAACAATTACGTAATAGTTTTATTGGCTACTTAGACCCAGTAACTCTTTTATCTAAATCTAAATTAACTTTAAATAGAAATAATGATCATTTTTATCAGAGCTGTATTGTCAGTCTTACCGATATTCCGAAGCGCAATCTCAACTCTAGCAATCGATTACTCCGTGAAGCTTTTAAATGGTTTGAAAAAAAAACTTGGGATAATTATGGAGCTAAACTTAATGGAGCTGAGTTAGCTGCTTTTATTGATAAATTAAGTGATAAATTATTTTTCACAGTAATAACAGTTACAGATGAGCTTAATGCATATAAAGTCTTTGAAACCTTAAATGCAAGAGGCGTAAAATTATCAGCTACCGACCTTCTCAAAAATTATCTTTTTTCTGTCATTTACAAAGATTCTAAAGAAAATAATGAAATCTCTCAAATAGAAAGTAAATGGGAAGAATTAGTTTCTCAATTAGGTGGAGATGATTTCCCTAACTTTCTTAGAGCACACTGGAACAGTAGAAAATCCTTCGCAAGACATACTGAATTATTTAAAACTATAAGAAATAGTATTAAAACTAGAGCTGAAGTATTTAAGTTATTAAGAGAAATGGAAGAGGATGTCGGTATCTATGCGGCTTTATCTGAGCCAGAAGATAATTTATGGTCTAGTCCTAATATAAAAACTTACATAGGAGAGCTTAGAATGTTTAGTGTTAGACAAATCTATCCTCTCTTAATGGCTATTTATCAAAATTTTGGACAAGATGACTTTGAGCTAATGCTCAAAGCCGCCTCCGTAATCTCTTTTCGCTATAACGTTATATGCAACAACTCAGCTAATGACCAAGAAAGGATTTATAATACTGTAGCTGAAAAGGTCTCATCTCAAGAGTTTAAATCCATCAATGATGTTTTAAATAGCTTAAAAGCTATTTACCCTAATGATGATGCCTTTGAATATGCCTTTACCCATAAAGAACTCCGTACTACTCAAACAAGAAACAAAAAGGTTTTACGCTATATATTATTTAAGCTAGAAAACCATATTTCTCAGAATATTTTTGACCCAAATGCTGATATTTACAATATTGAGCATATTTTACCTGAACACCCCGATGATGGCTGGGACAGCTTTTCTGACGAACAACATGAGCAATTTTTATATAGAATTGGCAACATGACATTGCTTGACAGAAATGATAACAAAGAACTTGGAAATCATACCTATGATGTGAAAAAAATTCAATATTCTAAAAGTTGTTTTAAGATAAGTACAGAAATATCAAATCTATATGACGAATGGGGTGTGGCACGCATTAATAGTAGGCAAGCATGGATGGCGAAACAGGCTAAATCTATTTGGAAAATTAGCCAGCTTTCTTGAGAGTTGAAATTCAGCGACAATTAAATAAATTAGCTATGAAATAAATCTAGCCTGAACCACTTCAGCCACAGTCCGAAACTTAATCCCAGAAAACCGTTCTATAGAATTCAAACTAGCCTCTAGCTGAGCCGCTTCCATAGCTTCACTTACACTGTCTTCCTCAGCCAGAATCAGTGCCTGAATATGCAATCCCTTAGCTTTAGCATGTTCAATAGAAAGTAAGGTCTGATTAATAGTACCTAAGACTGGTTTAGTTATAAGCACAGTAGCCAAATTTAAAGCTTTAGCTACATCACTAATCATTTCAGTAGAATTAATCGGCACAGCAAGCCCTCCAGCCCCTTCTACAACGATAAATTTATAGTCCTGTTTTAATTTTTCAAAATCCTGCACGATTTTATTAATATCAATAATCACATTTTCAAGTGAAGATGCATAATCTGGAGAAGCTGGAAAATCAAATTCATAAGTACAGTAAGTATCTATATCTGGGCAAGCCCTCTCTATACATTGATAATCAGCTTCATAAAAGATGTTACCAAAAAGCTCTTTAGCATCTTTACCACACTGAATCGGCTTATAGTAAGCTATGTCACGCCTGTCAATAATCTGAGCTATAGCCTCTATAATCTTCTGAGAAAAAAAAGTTTTACCAACACCTGTATCAGTAGCAGTAATAAAAATCATTCGTCCTCCTCAGCCTTAAACTTGTTCGTTCGGCTACAGTCCCAACTAATAAGTTAGGCTATGAGCCTCAGATTCACCAGCATTCTTCGGTAAAATACGTGCAGATAATTCGCTTTCTTCCAGCTCAATATCCGCCTGCTCAGGAAAATTATCTCCAAGATTTTTAAACATTTTATTTAAAATCAAACAAGACAGAGAATCAAAAGTTACATTTACCATAGTTCTTGTCATATCAAGAATACGATCAATACTAATAATCACACCAATAGCTTCTAAAGGTAATCCTACAGCTTGAAATACTATAGCCATAGTAATTAAACTACCATGAGGAATACCAGGAGTTCCAAAAGTCGCTAAGAGAACCATTCCCACCACAAATATCTGTTGAGTTAAAGTTAAAGGCTCTGGCAGCCAAGCTTGCGCCACAAACAAGGTAACAATAGATTCATAAATAGCTGCCCCACACATATTCATCGAAGCACCAATAGGAATAACAAAGCTCGCTATTTTATTAGGAATATTAAACTTCTTCTCTAAAGTTTCTAAAGTAATAGGAATAGAAGCAGCTGAACTAGAAGTACTAAAGGCAGTCAGCATGACCTCTTTCATGCCACTAAAAAACTGCAATGGAGTAAAATCTGTAAAAAAGTGAACTAGAATCGGGGCTACCACCAATATCATCGCCGCAAAAGCAACTAATACAGTGCTCACAAAAGGCATGTAATTAGTAAGAGAACTCAGACCACCTATAGCAACAGTCTTCGTAATTAAAGCAAAAATACCAAATGGCGATATCACCATAATCCAATGAGTGACTTTTAATATCGCATTTAAACAGGCTTTGAAAAAATCAAGAACCATTTTTCCATTTTTCACTTTAATTAAAGCAACAGAAAATAAGATAGAAACTAAAATAATTTGCAATAAAGAGCCTGCCGCAAGTGACTTAAAGATATTATCGGGTACTATTCCAAATATTAAATCACCAAAGCTAAAGCTCGATTCAGTAATGAACTTCACATCATCAGCTGCTGGATTAGAGTCTATAAGACTATGTAAATCAATATGATAACCAGGCTTAAAGAAATTTACAAAGACAAGACCAAAGCCAGCTGCAAACAGCATCAAGCCTTTAAATAATAAAAATGTTACTAAGCCTACTTTCCCTAAGCTCTGAACGGGTAAATGCCCAACCCCAACAATAATAGAAGAAATTATAAGCGGTAGAACTATCATTTTTAAAAGCTTCAGGAAAAGATCACCAATCCAGCTAATATGCGAAAGCTTAACAATGCCAAGACTTGGATCCTGCAGGTCTGTACCAGACACAGAGAAGAAATAACCTAGTATCGCACCAAGGGCAAGACCGATAAAAATTCTCCAATGTAAATCAAGTTTCATAATTAATAGTTAAAGTTATAATATGCAATTTAGAAATTAAAAGCAAGCTTCAAGATAAAATTTTATTTTTATCTTGAAACCATTCTATGAATTTATCTAAACCTTCACTAAGATGCGTCTTAGGATTATAAGCAAGCAGAGACTTAGCTTTAGAAATATCAGCACAAGTTATAGGAACATCACCTATAACCTTATCTTGATAAGAAATAATCGCAGACTTGTTTAGCTTAGTTTCAAGAAGAGATATTAATTCACTTACAGTGTATGTCCGTGATTCTCCTAAATTAAATATCTCAAATTTAGTATTAAAGTCTATAGCCTTAGTAATCCCATCTAAAATATCATCAATATAAGTATAATCACGCTGATAGGAGCCATCACCGTAGACTGGAATCGGCTTTCCTGAAGATATCAGCTCTGAAAATTTATGGATGGCTAGATCAGGTCTCTGCCTAGCTCCGTAAACAGTAAAGAACCTTAAACAAACTGACGAAAGAGAATCTACTGAATGTGTCATCGCATGCACCATCGCTTCACCAGAAACTTTAGTAGCAGCGTAAGGACTGATAGGCTTACTGATGTCTTCATTCTCCTTAAATGGTGTCACTGAACGAGATCCATAGACAGAACTACTAGAAGCAAAAACGAATTTAGATACTTTATATTTCTTCGCAAGATCTAATAAATTAATAGTGGAGTGGTTATTTACAGTATCGTAGAGCCGAGGATTCTCTAATGAAGGTCTAACACCAGCCATCGCTGCTAAATGAACTATATGAGTAAACTTATATTTTTCAAAAAGCTCTTCAAGAGCATCATAATCTAATAAATCAAGCTCATAGACAGTAGCATTAGTGCTTAAATAATGTTTTTTACTGTTATCACGCTTGATCTGAGGTGAATAAAAATCACAAAAATTATCGACCCCGACCAGCTTATCACCTCTATCAATAAGCAAATCCATCAAGTGCGAGCCGATAAATCCAGCGGAACCTGTTATTAAGATAGTCCTAGAATTATTCATAGCTGACCTTGTTCAATAAAGCTATTAATAAGATTAACTATTCGCTCATGAAGCACTTCACGAGAATGATTCTCTACATTTATAATTTTCACTCGTTCTGGCTCTTCATGTGCGATAGTCTTATAGCCATTGGCTACCCTAATGAAAAATAGTTTATTCTCCTGCTCAATTCTGTCTGGAGCTCCCTCACGCCTTCTTGTAGCTTCATCTGCATCTATCATTAACATCAAAGTAAGGTCGGGCTTAATACCTTTAGTAACATATGCATTTAACTGCCTAATAATCCCTAGATCTAAATTTCTACCATAACCTTGATAGGCTAAAGTACTATCAGTAAAACGATCACAGATAACGACCTTCGCCTGATCTTTAATTAAAGAATGATATTCCTCTACATGCTGGGCTCTATCAGCAAGATAAACCAAGAGTTCAGCCTTATCTGATACTTTATAATCTCTATCAAGAATTAACTCTCTAAGCCGTTTACCAAGATCAGTGCCTCCTGGATTCGAGGTAAACAACCAATCCTTATTATTCTCAGCCGCATACTTCTTTAATAAAGATACCTGAGTAGTCTTTCCAGCTTGATCTGGCCCTTCAATAGTAATGAACATGAAATAAAATTATGACACGTATAAAACTTAGATAGCTTGAACTTTAACGATGATAGTCGCAGAAATCTGAGCCGCTAAATTTAATTTAACTTCAAAATCACCAATAGCTCTAATAGGTGTTTTCAGATCAATCTGATCTTTAGCAATTTTAATAGAAAGCTGCTGCTCAACAGCGTTACTAACATTCTCTTTAGTAATAGCACCAAAAAGCTTACCAGATTCACCAGCTTTAGCCTCAATCTTAACAAACTGCTCATCAAGCTTAGCTTTAAGCTGTTCTGCTTTCTCTCTTCTCTGTTGAGCTTCTTCTTCAAGTTTACTCTTTCTCACTTCATACTCAGCAAGTGTAAATCTATTAGCGACATGAGCAAGACCTCTTGGTAAAAGAAAATTTCTCGCGTAACCAGGTTTTACTTTTACAAGTTCACCAGCCTTACCTAAATGTTCAACATCATCAACTAAAATTAAATCTAAAGCAGAAGCCATAAGATGGTAAATTTTAACATAACTCAAGATGACATTTAAAAAATAAATCTTGTTCTTAATAATTAAGTAATTAAGTAATTAAATAAAGATAGTGCCATGAACATAATATTAAGATTAATCCCACAGAGTATAGAGTCATGGCGACTTCAGCAAAAGCTAAATCTTCCTTTCATCAAACCTAAGTCAGAACGCAGTCTAGCTTCAGGAGTAGATGAGCAGCAGATGCTCGCCCTACACTCATCCCCAAATTATAATAGTGCGGTTAATCAACAAGAAAACTTTCACAGAACACATCTGAGCTCAGAGGAAGGAGTAAATCACGCACTCTCACATAAATTCCTCCGTGAACTAGTTAAACAGATAAAGTCTAATGATGATTTTAAAAATGGTGACACTGCGATTATTCCATTTGGTGGTCCTGGCTCCATGGCAGTCTATCTATCAAATGAAGGGATACGCACTTTATCTGGAGATATAAATTATAAAGCAGGCACACCTTATGGCACTGCTGAAGAACGCCTAAAAAAGTCTGCCACCAATCCAAGGGCAAAAATAGAGTTAATGCAATTTAAAAAATGGGATGCAACACAACTCCCATTAGCCAACAAGTCTCAAAGTTTAATGATCATAAATCCACCGTATGGAATCAAATGTAATCTTTTTAGTAACTCAGCTCATCAAGAGTCACCAGAGCAACTTTTGTTAGACTCTCTAGAAGAAGCTCATAGAGTTCTTAAAGCAAAAGGCATCGTTTATCTTTTCTGGCCAAGCGAGAAAATTAATAATATAAAAAAAATAATTCAACCTAATTTTAATTTATCAAATGAAACAATAATTCCAGGAAATACTCTAGAATTATCTCTCATTAGACTAGAAAATAAATGACTAATGAAACACTTTTACTTATAGACGGTAGCAATCTAGCTTTTAGAATGTTTTTTGCACTAGAAAGAACCAACCTTAGAAACAAGGATGGTGAACCAACATGGGCTATATATGGAACACTAAAAGCTCTCTTTGATGCGATGGAGATGATCAAACCCACTTCTATAGCTGTCGCGTTTGACTTACCACAACCTTCTTTTCGCCACGAGCTCTACGAAGAATATAAAGCTAACCGCCCAGATGAAATGCCAGATGATTTAAAAGCACAATGGGGCTGGATTAAAGAGAGTTTTAAAAGATTTCATATTCCAGTTTTAGAGGAGGCTGGCTTTGAGGCAGATGATCTTATCGGCATATTAACGAAAGCAGCTGAAAAAGAGGGTATTAAAACCGTCATATTATCTGGTGACAGAGACCTCTTTCAGTTAATCAGTGATGACGTTAAAGTAGCAGTGCCACAGCGTGGTGGAGGGCTAAAGCTCTACAGCCCGCAAGATGTAATCGAAGAGCTAGGCATAAAACCTTCTCAAGTAGCTGATTACAAAGGCATAGCTGGAGATAGCTCTGATAATATACCTGGTGTCAAAGGGCTAGGACCAAAGTCAGCTGTGAAATTATTAGAAGATTACGGTGACATTGATAATATCTATAAGAATTTAGAAAATATAAACCCTACTAAAGTTCAAGAAAAACTAAAAGCCCAAGAAGATTCTGCAAGATTATCAAAGCATCTTGCCACAATCCTTACAGAGGAAATTCATGCAGGTCAGACAGAAGCATATTTAAAAGCAGCGAAGCTTAATCTACCGGATACTGAATCACTGATTGATTTTTTAAAAGTCTTTGAGTTTCACAGTATTTTAAAAAAATTACCAGTACTCCTAAAAAGTTTTAATAACGGTGACTTAGTTAAAGTAAGTATAAATATAGATGAGGAATCTACGGATGGCTCTAATAAAGCATTTGAACAAGTAGATCAGGAGATTAGAAGATTAGAACTCAGTGCCATTATTATAGACAGCGAAGAAAAGCTTAAAGAACTCAGTAATGAACTTAAAAAAGTTAATATTTTTGCAATAGACTTAGAAACCACTGGCTTAAACACTCTCAACTGCAAGATAGTCGGCTGGGCGTTTGCGTTTCATAAATCAGATACCACTGATGAGAATATTTACTCTTATTACATCCCAGTCAAACAGCCCAATGAAACAAAAGAAGTAGAAAATATCACCATAAGTCAGGGTTCATTATTCAGTCAACCTCTGCTCACAGAGAATGAATCTGAAGATTCTAAAAACACTACAGCCACTCTAATAAAAGTAAATTCAGAATTATTAAGTCACAGCCTAGTCTTAGAATATTTAAAACCCATTCTAGAAAATAAGAATCAACTACAAATTATTCAGAATGCCAAATTTGAGCATAAGTTATTTAAACGGCTTGGCGTCGTAAGCCACAGTAATTTTTTCGATATTATGCTAGCCAGCTATGTTGAAAATCCAAGTAACAAACACGGTCTTAAACAACAGTCGAAAAGAATACTTAACTTAAGAATGAAGGAGATAGAGGAACTTATCGGCACTGGGCGAAAGCAAATAACCCTAGACCAAGTCCCAATGAATGATGTCGCAGATTATGCCGCAGCCGATGCTTTCATCACTTATAGACTTTACCTCTATTATCAAAAAACTTTAAATAAAAAACAATTAGAGCTTTTAAAAA
Organism: Cyanobacteria bacterium REEB446; assembly: GCA_018970325.1. Classification (GTDB taxonomy): domain Bacteria; phylum Cyanobacteriota; class Vampirovibrionia; order LMEP-6097; family LMEP-6097; genus LMEP-6097. The sequence continues at coordinate 29,724 of JAGWWP010000028.1, forward strand.
GTATCGATTTTCCTTTCGTAGAAGTACTTACAGAGATAGAGAATACTGGAGTAAGTATAGATACTAAATATTTTTCAGAATTATCTATAGAATTACATAAAAAAATCACTGTATTAGAAGAAAGCATATTTAAATTATCTGGAAAGCAATTCAATATAGCTTCACCAAAACAGCTCAGTGAAACGTTATTTATTGAGATTGGCATTAAAAACGATGGTAAGAAAAATAAATCTGGTAATTTTTCCACTGACCAAGATACTCTTGAAAAACTATTATTAGAAGCTGACCTAAATCCTGAACAAAAAATTCTCATACAGAAAATCCTTGAATACCGCTCGCTCACTAAGTTAACAAGTACTTACGTCGACAATCTACCACAGCTTATTGCTAAAGAGACACAGAGAATACATTCTGATTTCAATCAAGTTCTGACCACTACAGGCAGACTCAGCTCTTCTAATCCTAATTTACAAAATATCCCCATCAAAACAGAACTAGGACGCAAAGTGAGAACTGGTTTCACTACTGCTAATAAAAATAACTTTATAGTAAGTGCTGATTATTCTCAAATAGAACTTAGAGTCTTAGCTCATTTAGCGAATGAACAAGAGTTAATCAGAGCTTTTCAGAATAACGAAGATATTCATACTCAAACCGCAATTAAAATAATGGATAAAAATCCAGAAGAAATTACTGCTGATGATAGAAGAATAGGAAAAACTCTCAACTTCGCTTTAGTTTATATGCAAGGAACTTTTGCTACCGCTCAGCAATTGAATATTAGTAATAAAGAAGCCAAATATTTTATAGATAAATATTTTGAGATCTACTCTTCTATAAAGCCTTTTATGACAAGCACACTTGAATTCGCTCATGAAAATTCGTATGTAGAGAATATCTTCAGCAGAAGAAGATATTTCCAGAACATTAACAGTAATAATAAAATGCTACAGAAAGAAGAAGAGAGGCAAGCCTTTAACACTGTCATTCAAAGTGCTGCTGCCGATATTATGAAACAAGCTATGATCAAAATCAAAGCAAAGCTTTCTCAAAATATAGCACCTGAACATCTAAGTAATACTGTTCTGAACACTTCTGAAAGCTTTAATATTCCAAGAATCATACTCCAAGTGCATGACGAGATATTAATAGAATGTCAAGAAAAAGATCTTAGTTTAGTGCAAAGCATACTCAAAGACTGCATGGAGAATATAGTTGAACTGCGAGTGCCATTGACAGCCAATCTTGGCTTTGGCAAAAACTGGCTTGAGGCACATTAGGAGAGCATTACGCAGTAGTCTCATTAAGGGCGTACAGCAGAACTCCACCTAATACCCTATTTATGGACATTAGGTTAGCAGAATCTGTACTGATGGTATAAAATTCCAATGGGAATTACGCCACCGAATCCAGCATCGAATAGTTCAGGATTGAATACTTCAGGATTGAATACTTCACATTTGAATACTTCAACATCAGATTCAACACCTCCAGCTAAAGCTAACTCCAATAATGGCACTGTTGCTTAATTAAAATCACACAAAGGAGCCAAGAAGAAATGACGAAAAAGGCTTCAAGTATTGAGTTTGTAGCTCATTAGATTTAATAATTTATTGATAAGTGAGTAAAAGAGAG
>JAGWWP010000068.1 GCA_018970325.1 Cyanobacteria bacterium REEB446
CAACTACCTTAACAGTACTTTCACCATTAAATAAGGCGTCTGGTGTTTTCATTAGTATTTCATCCATACCAGTCATACCAAAAATTGGTACGTTATCACTACTACCAACTAATGAATTTTCATCATAATAGGTTCCCTTGCTAGGTAAAGCAATATATATTTTAGGTTGTCTAAAGTATTTTTGTAGAGGGTTTCCTTGCGCCATAATCACTCCGATAAATAATAGTGTTATTTATAAACGTATATTTCTGGTAAAAAAATATGGCCGCTGATGATAAAAAAACGGAATCTGCTGGTAAAAAAGTAAGTTCAGCCTTTGAAAATGTAGCCAATACAGTTGGTAAAAGTATACCTATTCTTGGAAAATTTAATGGCGAAATTCAAAATATTGGCGATGCCTTTACACTTTTAAGTAAAACAGGCAATGTATTCAACAATGATATGTTGGCATTGCGTGTGGCTGCTGCCAATGCCAGAGTAAGTTTAGATGAATACAGTGATGTTTTAAAAGAAAACGGAAAATATTTCAGTGCTCTAGGTGGCAGTGTAAGTCAAGGTAGCAAGGTATTTGGTGATTTTAGTAAGGCATTTTTTGAAAGTAATCTTACTGAGAATCTAAGACAGATGGGTTATACCAGTAAGGATTTAAATGAATTACTAGCCTTACAAATTACCATGCAAAAATCTTCTACTGATACTTCAGTAGAAGGACAAATGCGTACAGCCAAAGCCGCTGCTGAACTAGGCATGGAATTAGACCTAATATCTAGGCTAACAGGTCAAAGTCGTAAGGAGCAAGAAGAAAAACTTAAAAAGGCTGCTGTAGATGGACAGATAGAAGCCAAATTTAGAATAATTGCTGCTGAACAAGGAGAAACTAAAGCAGCAGAAGCTAAAAAAGCATTCTATGAAAACTTGGCCAAGGCCGAAGCTATGGGTCAAAGTCAGTTATTTAAGGAAATGTTTGCCAGCGGTACAGCAACTACCAGAGAAGCTCAAATGAGTTTAGGTTTATTTGGTGAAGCTGCTAGAAAAGTTGCAGAAAGTGCTATCCAAAGTAGTCAAGCTCAAGGTGATGCTGCCAAAGAAAGCATGGAAAGAGCCAAAGTCGCTAATATGGAAAATCAAAAAAATCTGGCTTTGATGACCATAGCTGCTACAGGAGTAGGTGATGCATCTAAACAAATAATAAAAAATATCGAAATAAATGACACAGCCTACCAAGGTCTTAAGAAGTTCATGGAGAAAACTAATGATGTAACATCAGCCATGAATTTACAGTATGAGGCAATTAAAAAAGAACAAAGTGCTAGAGAACCTCTTACAAACATATTAGTTACTACACAAAGAACTTTTGAAGATATTAGAGCTGGGCTTGTAACTTCAGTGGGTAAAGTAATACAACAAAGTGGTCAAAGAGATGAAACAGGCAAAGCTACCGGTATTGTGGGTAAGGCACAAGATTTAGCTAATCAAATACCTGGAGGATCACAAGGCAAGACCAATGAACAGTTGATAAAAGACTATTTAGAAAAAGGTGCTAATAATATTGGAGCCATTATACCTCAAAAATTAGACGAAGCAGGATTTTTCAAATCAGTCAAAGGTCTAGATAAAGGCATGACGGGTCTAGCAGATAAGGCTGCTGAATATTTTCCTAAGTTTTTAAAGGCCCTTGATGAGATCGCAGCTATCAAAAATGAAAAAGCTAAAACTCGTCAAGGTGGTAGTATAGGAGAAGCAGGGCAATTATTTGAAGACTGGGGTAAAGGTACACTAGCCGAGTTACATGGAATGGAAGCAGTAATAAGACCAGATCAATTAATGAACATGGCCAAAGGACTGAACCAAGATGGAGCAAGTGTAGCATTTGATAAAATGAAAAATCTATTAGCTGGTCAGGAAAGATCAATCAAAGGTTTAGACTTATCCAAGATCACTGGTGATTTCAAGACAACAGTAAGTAAAGTGGAAATAACAAACTGGCCTAAGAACTTGGTCAGTAAGATCGAAGTAAAAGGTCCACCAGCTAAGGATGCCGCTAAACCTGCTGAATCTAAAACTGCTGAGCCTAAACCATCATCAACTAAGCCACCTGATGCAAAGCAGGTAACTGCCAAAGATGCTACAGCAGAACCTAAAAAAATTCTCTCCAAGGAAGAAAGACTGGCGCAGTTTGATGCCCAGATGGAAGAAAAGTTTAAAAAAATTGGTGAACAAAAAGGTGAGACAGCTGAACGTCAAGCTAGGTTTGAGTATGAATTTGAGAAAAAGCGTTATGAAGATTTACAAAAATGGAGAGAGCAAGAACTTAAGATTAAGATAGCTGGTATTAGAGAAGGTACTACTGGTCAAGAAAAGATGACCGAGTTAGTGTCTAAACAACGTAAAGAAGCTGAAAAAAATGTTAATGATAGTTTAGCTAGAATAAAAACATCTATACCAGAAACTCCTAAAATATCCAAGCAAACAGAAATTACTGTTAATGGTAAAAAAGTAGATCCTGATAGTAAAGAGGGTAAAGAGGCTCTTAAGCAAATTGAAGCAGCAAAAGCTAGTTTAGAAAATTCTGTAAGTGGTATGCTTAATATCACTAAAACTAGTTTAGGAGATATAGCTAAAGCTAATCTTGCTGAAATAAAAAATGTAAAAGAAAGTCAAACTCAAATTACTGTTAATGGTAAAAAAGTAGATCCTGATAGTAAAGAAGGTAAAGAGGCTCTTAAACAAATTGAAGCAGCAAAAGCTAGTTTAGAAAATTCTGTAAATGGCATGCTCAATGTCACTAAAACTAGTTTAGGAGATATAGCTAAAGCCAATCTTGCTGAAATAAAAAATGTAAAAGAAAGTCAAACTCAAATTACAGTTAATGGAAAAGATGTAGATCCTAAGAGTAAGGAAGGTCAGGCTGTTATAAGAGAAATGGAAGCCAGTAAGGCAAGACTAGAAAGTACTATGAATAGTCTTATGGCAGGAGTTGTAGAAAAGAAAGTTCAACGTGTAGATGAAAAAACTACAGGTGGCGAAACTGAAATTAGACGTAAAGAGAATAAAACAGATGATGCAGTAAAAGCTCAAGATGAATTAAGCAAGACTATGGGAGTATATCTAGCCAAACAAAGAGCAATGTATGATCAAGCCAAAGAACAATTAGGTCCTGATGCAAAGTTTAGTGATATACGTAGAACAGTTAATCAAAGTAAGGAAAAACAAGATTTAGATAATGAGTTTAGGCCACAAGTAGAAGCATTAAGAAAACGTATAGCAGATGGAACTACTTACGATGTTGAAGTTAGAAAACAAAGTTTCCAAGAAACCAAGTCCTATGCAGAACAAGAATTAAAAATCACTAGAGATAATAAATCAGAATTAAGACAAGTTTTAAAAACTAGTACTGGTGAGGAAATAAAAGAAGCTAAGATAAAGGCAGAAGAACTTAAATCAGTTATAGGAAAATCTGTAGCTGGGATGTCAGATGATCAAATAGAAAAAATGTTACCTAAAGGTACAGGTGTTAATGATTTCTATATAGACATGCAGGGTAAATTACAAAGTTTCTTAGATCCAAGTAAATTGTCCAAAGATGATAAAGCAGATGATTTTAAATTAAAAACTGAACAAGACTATAACGAACATTGGGTCAAGTCAAGAGATGAAGCTGCTAAAAAAGTTTTAGAATTAGAAGAAAAAGCTGCTGGTCAAACACTATCCAAACGTGAACAAAATGAATTAAGACATCAGAAACTATTAAAAGAAGAAGCTGATCGTGAAGTTGCTGTTAGCGCAGCTAATATAGAAAACTATAAAAAACAGTCTGAAGCAGTCAAGGAAGTGGCTAAGGAAAGCTTACCAATACAAGGACTACAACAAAAATCAGTAAGTGCTCCTCAGATGGGTCCAACAGATCCTGGACAATTTGTATTAAAATCTTATATTGACAACGCTACAGAAATGAGAAAAGTCAACAAGGATTCTTTAAATGAAGTATTAAGTCTTAACCAACAAGAAAGAGAAGCTAAAAAACAAAAGTATCAAGAAGAATTTAATCTAGCTCAAAAAGGATTTGAAGATAGAGAAAATCAATTAATTGAGATTGAAAAAAGATATGAGGCTGAAGGTAAAAAAGGTCAACATAAACACGATGAAGAATTCAAAAGACTAGAAGCAGAGGAAAAAGCTTTTAGAGATCAAAAAAATAAGGCAGTAGAAAATCTTAGTTATTTTAAAGAAGTAGACGATACAAAACGTAGGATGGAAAGACAAGGATACGATTTTGAAAAAGAACTAGCAGTAAGAAAACAGGATTTATCTAAACAAACTGGTGAAACAATTAAGAATGATATTAAAGAAGCACTGCCTTTAAAAGAAGTTAAGGATTTAGGGCAAAGTTATAAGCTAATAGAATATCCCCAACCAAAAGAACTGGAAGGCAGTTTGGCCAAAGCAGCAGAAAGTTTGAATGACCATGGCAAGACAACCTTAAAATATGCTATGAGAGATGGCGAAGAACTAAATGCTATCTATAAAGACAGTGCTCAAAAAACTTTAGATTTTAATAAATCTAATATAGAAGAAAAAAATAAACAAATATTTGAGCTAGAAGAAAAAGGAAAAACTCAAGAACTTAGTGTAAGAGAAAAAAGCAGAATTGAAAAGCTTAAAACAGAAATTCAAGATTTAGAAGATAGAAACAAATATCGAGAGCAAGAAATTGCTGCCTATACAATAGCAGAAAAAGCTCGTAAAGGTACATTAGAAGAATCTAATCAGGCTATGGTCAAGGAGCAGGCCAAGGCCAACGATGCTAAATTAGAAGACCTCAAAAAACAAATAGACATTACAGATACTATGTCTGAAAAGTCTATGGATAATCAATTATCTACATTAGGTAAAGGTACAGCAGAAATTACTGATATGTTTGCTGAATGGTCAGAAATCAATATAGAAAAAATTGGTGGTATGACTGATGCTGCTTTTAATGCACAAGATACTTTTATGCAGGAAATTGAATCATTATTTGAAATTCCTGTAGATGCAGCAGCTAAAGCACAGGAAGCACTATTCCAAGAAGCTAATGAATTATTTGAAATGCCTAGTGAAGCGGCAGCACAGGCACATGACGCTTTCATGCAGGAAATTAATGGACTATTTGATATAAGAGATGAGTTTGAAGTTGATGGTGAAGGTGCTGGTCCTGAAGAAGAAACTAACGTTGGTGATGATTATTCTGGTGTAGATTTATTAGAAGATTTAAAGAAACAAATTCCAGATAGCATGGCTGAAGATGCTGAGTACGCAGCAGGACCAGGTGATGCTAGTGTAGCTGGGTTCGATCATGTGGCTGATGCTATACAAGAATTCAAAGAACAAGTTCCAGCAATGATGGAATTTAGTGATGACATGCGAGCAGGTGAGGACATAAAGCCTATAGCTACTGGAACTGATAGCATGGCTGAAGATGCTGAGTACGCAGCAGGACCAGGTGATGCTAGTGTAGCTGGGTTCGATCATGTGGCTGATGCTATACAAGAATTCAAAGAACAAGTTCCAGCAA